>CAXDOW010000008.1:0-34193 GCA_963991165.1 uncultured Flavobacteriales bacterium
AGTATATACAGGAATCCTTGCCGCACAACTCATTAGGGGAACAACCATTATGGTAATGATGCGTTCTTTCCAGTTTGGAATGGTCCTTGAGGACATAACGGCGGGAATGGCACAAGCCGCACCACTTAATAGCGGAATGATGGAACGTCCACTTAGTCCAAATCCTCTTAATAGCTTGTCGGTAATGAAACTTACTCTAGACATGTAGCCAGTATCCTCCAATACCGCTATGAATGCAAATAAAAACGCAATTTGAGGAACGAAAATAACAATCCCCCCTAATCCTGCAATGACCCCATCTACTATCAAGCTATTTAGCGCTCCTTGGGGTAAAAATTCACTCACCCAAACCGACAGTTGAGCAAAGCCACCATCAATCAATTCCATGGGGTATTCAGACCACGAAAAAACAGCTTGAAAAATTAGAAATAGAACACTTAGAAAAATGACCATTCCAAACAATGGATGGGTTAAGATATTATCAATTTTTTGGGTCAAGCTTTTATTTTTGCTGTATTCTGGATAGGTGACAGTTTTGGCAATCAGTGCATCGATGGCTTTATAGCGTCGAATGGTCTCTGTGGCTTGATGGCGTTTTGGAATGAAATGATGTTCTTTAGCAAGTTCACTAATTTGCTTTTTTTCAAGAGCAGTAAGATTACTTATTATCTCATAATTACAAGCAATTTGAAAAGCATTGTAAGGACTAGTTGTTTGGCATAGGTGTTGAATTTCTTGAATGACCGTTGGTGTGAGCTTGGAAACATCAATGAAATCGGGCGATGTGAGCTGGGCCTGATTAGAAACGTCGATGATAGCATGTTTTAAATTACCTATCCCAATTTTTTTTCGTGCGTTGATAGGAATGACTGGTACGCCCAGCTGATTTTCTAACTCTTCAATATTGATAGTGACCTTATCCATTTCGATTAAGTCCATCATGTTGAGCGCTAGAATGGATGGTCTTTTTAAGTCGATGACTTGGGTTGCTAGGCACAAGGAGCGTTTGAGGTTTGAGGCATCAACAATAATAATGTTAACGTCTGGGTGATGTTCATTATTGGTGTCGCAAAGTACTTCAAACGTAATGTTTTCTTCCGGTGATTTGGGATATAAACTGTAAGTTCCTGGTAAATCTATAAATTCGGTGTTGACTTTGTTCTTACTCGCCAACTGAGAAATTTGACAGGCACCTACTTTTTTGTCAACGGTAACACCCGGGAAATTAGCTATCTTTTGGTTTAAACCAGTGATGGCGTTAAACAAGGTTGTTTTACCACTATTAGGATTTCCAATTAAGGCAACTTTGATTTTAGGATCCGACTCCAAGAGTTAGGCGTGTTCATTTACTAAAATAGTTTTAGCTTCAGATTTTCTTAAGCTCAACAAATAGCCAGATACCGAAATGGCAATAGGATCGCCCATGGGAGCTTTGCGTTCAATACATACTTTTTCTCCAGGAAGGCAACCCATTTCCATGAGTTTCAATGCTAGATTTTCATCCGAAAAAGAGTCCACTGTAACAGTTTTGCCAGTTTCAATATCATCTAATTTTTTCATGTGGCTAATATACCTATTTAGAATTAATCTAAAAAAAGTGAAAGACACATTTTTTACTTTTTTCGCTGAGAAAATTGGGGGCAGTCGCAGTCTTTTTTTAGGACAGCACAAGAGGTTAAGCATGCACTGGCAATCAACAAGGCCACAATCCAAAAAACAGGTCGATTTCCATTCATACGAGTAAGATAACTTTTTCAAAAATACTATTATGTGGTCAACTTTGGGCTAATAAATATTATTATTTTTGGTGGATATGATTAACGGTCTAAAAATGTTTGGACGGTACTTGACTATGTTGGCAAGGGTGTTTAGTCGCCCTGAAAACAAAGGAGTGTATCTCAAAAGAATCCTGGACGAAATGGTAAACTTAGGGTTCAACTCATTAGGTATTGTATCCATCATTTCGTTTTTTATGGGGGCTGTTGTTACCATTCAAACGGGTTTGCAATTGAGCAACCCATTTATTCCCAAATTTTTAGTAGGTTATGCCACTAGAGAATCATTGATTTTAGAGTTTTCTCCAACCATGATTGCCTTGATTTTGGCTGGTAAGGTGGGTTCAAGTATTGCCTCTGAAATAGGAACAATGAGGGTGTCAGAACAAATTGACGCATTGGAGATAATGGGGATTAATTCTTCGTCTTTTATCATTCAACCTAAAATAATTGCTTCCGTTTTATTCTTTCCTTTTTTAGTTATCATCAGTATGGCAATTGGAATGGGCGGTGGATTTTTAGCCGCCACTTTGGGTGGCATTATTAGTAAAGGCGAGTTTTTACAAGGATTACTCTATTGGTTTGAACCATTTTATATTTTCTACGCCCTGGTCAAAACAGTTTTGTTTGCCTTTGCTATTTCTTCCGTATCTTCATTTTTTGGTTACTATACAAAAGGAGGGGCTGTGGCTGTTGGAAAGTCTAGCACAAAAGCAGTTGTTTATAGCTGTGTGGTCATTTTAATCGTCAACTTTCTTATCACACAACTTATGCTATCATGATCGAAGTCCAAAAAATTAATAAGTCATTTGGGAGTAATCATGTTTTAAATGATTTTTCTTTCACTTTCGAATCGGGAAAGACCAATGTTATTATTGGTGCTAGTGGTTCGGGTAAAACCACACTCATAAAATGTATGGTGGGTTTGCACGCAGCCGATTCTGGCCATATTTCATTTGACGGTCGATTGTTTCATACCTTGGAAGAAAAAGAAAAAAGAAACTTAAGAAAACAAATAGGAATGCTTTTTCAGGGCGGTGCTTTATTTGATTACTTGACGGTCGAAGAAAACATTGCTTTTCCTTTGAATATGTTCACCAAAATGTCGGAGTCAGAGAAAAAAGAACGTGTCAATAGCTGTTTAGAGAGAGTCAATTTAGTGAATGCTAACAAGTTATACCCCGCCGAATTAAGTGGCGGTATGATTAAGCGAGTAGCGATTGCTCGTGCCATATCTATGAAACCTAAATATTTGTTTTGCGATGAGCCAAATTCAGGATTAGATCCTCAAACTTCCATTATCATTGACAATCTTATTTTGGAATTAACACGTGAATTAAACATTACCACCATTGTCAATACGCACGATATGAACTCGGTTATTGAGATTGGCGATAACATTGCTTTTTTATACCAAGGTCAATTGGCATGGCAAGGCAATAAAAACTCCATTACCAAGTCTGACAGCACAGAACTTAACGACTTTGTGTTTGCTTCTGAATTGTTTAGAAAGCTCAAATCATAAAAAAAGACTGGGGTTTAACCAGTCTTTTTTCAATACTACTTTTTTCTTTGCTTAGTGAATGATTACTTTTTGAATCTCTTCGCTTTCTGAGTTCGCTGCCGTTAGGTGGATAAAATAGACCCCTTTTGTCAACTGACTCAAATCCATGTCTTTGCTGAAGTTATTCACCAAATTCACAGGTTCTGATAAAATGGTTTTTCCCAAAACATCTTTGACGCTCAATATAGCGGCTTTATTTTCTGAGGATGATGCCTCTATACGGAACAGACCGTTGCTAGGATTGGGGAAAATAGAAAAGCCTAACGATTCTTCTTCGCTTATGTTTAGTACATTTGGATTGAAGTTCATTCTTACCATTGGAATTGAGCTGTAGAGCCCATTTGGTATTGCCTGGGTTTGGCCTTGTGGTGTAAATCCATTAAAGATTCGCCATCCAAAACTTCCACTTATAGCCGATGAAACGCCCACTCTTGTGGTGTCTGTTGATGTTCCATCGCCGCCAATGGTAACCATCCACTCAATTCCAGCTTCCAATGAAAATGGTTGGGGAAATACTACAGTTTGCCAACTGTTGACACTTTCTATAGCTTTTAAATTAGATTCATATTGAAAATCAGCTACTGGACTGTCACCACTATTAATGATCTTGTAGATCTTAGCTTTTACCTTACCATCAGGATCACTAAGTTGAGATATGAAGACATCTACTGCATACAACATAGCATTTTCTCTAATGTCGAATGAACAACCATGCTCTATAGTTTCTACACCTCCCGTGGCTGAGAAACATGGTGAGCTAAGATTTTCCTGGTCTGAATCCCTGGCGTAAATGAACTCAGTTAACTCCACGCTTAAGTTATCAGATGAAGTAAGTGAAACACTATCAGACGTTGCTTGAAAATTGAATTGATAATTGCCAACCGCTGTAGGAACAAAATCGGTATTGGTGTAAAAAGTATCTCGTTCTAAGGAAGCTAAATTTTTAGCCCAGCTCTGAGTTTCAAATGTTCCAACGTCAGCTTTTAACCGAACAGAGTCTTGAGTATTGTTCCCCACATTTCTAATAATACTTCTAAAGAAAAAACCATCCCCCACTTGCGATAGAGGAACCCTTGAATATGTTGAATGAAAAGCACTTCCGAAGAGGAATTGGTTTTTTGTCTGAATGGATAGTTCATTATCGTTCAGTTTGCGTACGGTGATGTTGTCAACGGCAAAGCCAGTAGTCCACTTGTTGTTGTCAGACCAAATAAATCGTATGAAAACAGAGTCTGTATTGTTTAAAGCCGATAAGCTAAAAATGCCTTCTTGCCACGAATCACCTTTTGGCAGATTACCTGTTAAATTTGTCCAATTACCTTGCCCTACTTTATATTCAACAACGGCATTGCCACCTTGGTATTTGCCATCATGATGGTAATCGAACGTTAAATACAAGTTTTGTGATGTACTCATGTCTATCATAGGTAATTGCAATACTTCAAAACTTAAGTCACAATTATTATTTGCGTTAGCAACCGAACCGTTTGGTAGGCAAGCATCGTCATTAGTCATTGCAAATTGGGTGTGGTCTTGAACGGGCCAATATCCCCCTGGGTTAGCATCATCCGCATCGCCAGTATAGAATCCATTCACATTTACCGTGCCGTTGTTAAATGGAACGACATAATTCGATTCTTGTGATGATGTAGTTATACCTGATGGTAAATTGGGGGGGGTAATTGATTCAAAGTCTTCACAATACAGATAATTGGGATTTGTACAATCTATTGTGCTAACTTGTCTTGCAGTGGCAGAATTGCTCCTGTCAACAGGAATCAACTTGTCGTGTAAAAAATCTCTTTGAATGTTTTTTTGAGTTTGTGCCATCAGTAAAGAAGCTGGCAGAATAAGAAAAATAAATAATTTTTTCATAGCTTTATAATTTTAGTTTTAGATTAACTGTACAAAGTTAATAAAAAAATGGACATAAAAAAACGACCCCAAAAAGGGTCGTTTTTATAAGTAAAAATGCGGTAGATTTATTGAATGATAATTTTTTCAACAACTTCATCTTCAGCATTTTGATAAAGATGAACGAAATAGACGCCTTTTTTCAAATGGCTGAGATCAATTTGTTTGCTGAAGGTATTGCTGCCTCTTATCTCTTCGTTTTGTACAGTTCTCCCAAGCATATCCTTAATGCTTAAAAGCATTGTGCCCCTTTGTTTAGAAACTACTTGAAGGTTGAATGTTCCTTGGTTTGGATTGGGGAAAACATGTATGCTATGATTGGGGTTAGCATCATCAATACCAACGTTCACTCCATCCACATTGGGGTCAAAGTTCAATCTAATGCAAGGAGTTGGAGTCGTATAGAACCACTGTCCAGCATTGACGTTTTCCCCAACACCGTCAATATTTTGTATGTAACTTTCACCAGCATTCGGATTAGAGCCAGATGTACTAATGAAGACAGTATCATTATTTCCAACTTCATATTCGGCGAATAAAGTAACTAGTAAAATGGTTCCTGAATCAACTTGAAGGGGTGGTATCTCAAAATCTACCCATTGATTGGTGTAAGAACCAAGTTGCATACTAGGTGTCTCTGTCCAAAACTCAATGCTTTCATTAAAGTTTGTATTTGTGGGATCAATGGTATTAATGATGATTTTTCCATTAGCACCTGGCGCTGTCCTAGAATCGAGTCTTAAAGTAACTGCATAGATGGTTGCATCATTGTAAATGTCAAATGCATTGCCAAACTGCTGTGTACCTTCGTCGTTGATGGGATATCGACCAAAACCTTGATTGTTTCCATTGTCTCTAGCGTAGGTATATTTTGATACTTCAAAACGTTGGATTAGGGAATCGGTAGAAATGTAATCGTTGTCGTCAATACCAAAGATACGACAGGTGTAAAGACCCGTGTCTTGTGGCGTAAAACCATCATTGACATACAATGTGTCAGTATCTCCTGAGCTAATACTATAGCCATTACTTTGTGAAGTGAAATCAGCAATACTGTCAATCACCGCTTTAACCCTCATGCTATCCAACACATTGTACCCTACATTATTGAACATACCACCGAAATAATAGGCCGTTTTTGAAATCTGATCTAAAGGAATGACTCTGTAGGTAGTTGCACCTAAAGGGCTAGGACACAAATTGAAACTTTTTAAAATATTCGAAGAGTAGGGTTGGGTTTTAACGATTTTTACGTCGTCAATCATCCAAAAATAATGCGATCCTGTTTCTTCATTATTTCCCCAATCGAATCGAATTTGAACACTGTCTTTCAAGGCGGCAATATCAGAAATAATAATCTCAAACGTAGCGGTTTCAGATAACTCATTTACTTCACCGAATTCATTGACTTGGAAGCTATTGTTGCTATTCCATCCACTACCATCGTTGATGGATACAATGAGTTCGTGTGAATAGAAACAACACCAACGATAGGCGTGTTGAAAACTAAGCGTGACATTGGAGTCGTTGCTAAGGTCAATGTAAGGCGAGGTTAAAGTTCCCCTTTTTTCTTGATATGCGGAAGTAGCTAATCCGGCATTAGCACTATCGCCATCAAATATTACCCAACCATTGTTGGCCGACTCAGAAGTAAGCGTATAGGGTGTAGTTCCAGACCAGTCTCCATTAGAGCCATTGACATCTTTTTTCCAAATCTCACCATCGATACCTCCCGTTGTCCAACTAGGGTCGGTCGAAGAATTGTTACCAGCCAATCCATTTGCAAAATCTTCATACCAAATGATGTTGGCACTGTCCATCAAGGCATTGACTGAAGAACGGTGTTGCATTGGGGTATTATTATTTGTTTGGAATGGGATAGAAGGGTTATGTACCCTGTGTTGTGAATGAGCAGTACATGCCACTCCGACCAAAATGATGAATAAAAACTGTTTCATTGCTTTCGATTTTATTGATTGTTTGGCTAAACTAAGCAATTGTTAGGTGTTTTGTATATGATATAATTAATTTCTTAGGTGTTCAAAAAAAAGCAGACTGGAAAGTCTGCTTTTTTTAGTCATAATAAGTGGATTATTTATTGAACAATAATCTTTTTTATAGAACGTATTCCACTTGGGTCGGAAACGGAAATGGTATATATTCCTTTCTCGTAAGTAGATAAGTCGATTTGTTTTTGACCATTCATTTCATCGGTCAATACAATTTGTCCAAGTACATTTTGAACTTCTAAATACTGCATTCCAACAGAATTGGTAGTAACAGTGAAGATTCCGTTGTTAGGGTTTGGATAAACACTGAATGCTAAGTCATCGTTTTCATCGATTGAAACTGGTGTCGTGACATTTGGATCGAAGTTTAGTCGAACCATGACAGCATTGTCAAAGTAGTACCAATCGTTGGCACTTCCACCATCTGTAACGCCGTCAACGTCTTGCCATAATGTTGTTCCAAGATCGGAATTACCTGTATAGCCCAAAATAACCGTGTCTTGTCCTGTATAAGCGGCATTTACACCAGCATAGACTACATCGCCAGCAGTCAATGGATAGGGTTGGGTAAATACAAAATTAATCCAGTCGTCGGAATGTTGACCTACACTTACAGTAGGTGTTTCTGTAAGGAAGAAAATAGCATTAGGATCAGCCGGTGGGTTGTTGTCAGCTCCTCCAAAAACGCTAACTAAATCCCCATTAACACTATACAAAACACCTTTTGCAATACTCGTAGGTGAGGTGTTAGGGTGAACACGAACCTTGATACCATACAGCATAGCATCTTTATAAATGTCAAAGACGTTACCTAGATGTCCGCTTCCAGCACGATTGACGTAATAACCACCCTGATAACCACCAGAGAAGTCAAAGTCGTCACGCGCGTATTCGGTATTGGATACCATGAAACTTTCCGAAAGTGTTTCGGTAGTTGTTTGATTCACATCGGATGAGTAAGTTGAAAATTGAAATTCTCCTGTTGCTGTTGGCGTGAAAACGTCGTTGCAATATAAAGTGTCATAATCTAAAGAGGTGGTATTAATACCAAAGCTTTCAGTAGAAAATCCTTCCGACTGAATGTTAGAATACATTCTTGCACTGTCTAGAGTGTTTAATCCCATATTTTGAATGACTCCACCAAAGGTAAAGCTTGCCGAACTAATTTGTTCGAGTGGAATGGTTTTATAAGTTGAACCACCACCATAAGTACTTGGAGTCAAATAATATATTTCGTCGAGTCTGACGGAATTTTCAGGAAGTGGATTAATAGTAATATCGTCCACAGCGAAACCTGAAGCCCATGAGTTATTGTCGCTCCATACAAAACGAACTACAATTGAATCTTGTAAATTATAGTCACTTAAACTATAAGCAGCCGATTGCCAGTCTTGCTCATCGTCAAGATTACCAGTTAATTCATTCCAAGTGTTTCCGCCATCGTTACTTACTTCAACGAACGCATCACCACCGCCCCAGTTTTTGTCGTGGTAAAACTCAAATTGTAACCACATACCTGTGTCGGCTTGTGAAAAATCAAGCATTGGTAGTTCAAGTACTTCAAAAGATAAATCACAGTTGTTGTTTTCATTGGGGGTAGCTCCGTTCGGCAAACAAGAGTCGTCATTAGTCATTGCAAACTGTGAATGTTCGTCTACGTATGTCCAGTAGCCACCAACACCAGCGTCTGTGCTATTACCAGTAAAAAATCCTTGAACTTGAACGTTACTACCTGCAACAGGAACATAGTAATTGGATTCCGAGGATGTCGTGTTCATGTTGGTGGGTAATGCAGGAGCTGTTACCGATTCAAAATCTTCACAATAGAAGTAAGAACCGTCACATGTTACTGCAGAACGAAGCACTGTTTGCTTAACGGGTAATTCGGGTGTTGTAGTAGCAATCTCTTGCTTTGGTGTCACTTTTTGGCTCATTGAACCCAATGTTGCGTTCTGAGCAAAAAGACCAACAGACATAAAGAGAATGCATGAAATAGAATAAAAGGTTTTCATTATAAACTTGTTGTTAATCGGTTAGTAGGCAACGAAATTACATTTTTTTTAGAGAAAAAATAAATAATTTCTTAACTATTTTTTACAAATTCCGTTAAATATAGTCCTCAATGGAACGGCAAGAGCAGATTAAGTTTCTGTCGCCATAGGCATCATCGACGCGACTTATACTAGGCCAAAACTTATTTCTTTTCACATATTCTAACGGATAAGCTGCTTGTTCTCTAGTATATGGCTTGTTCCATTGATTGGAAGTGATTAATTCCATACTGTGTGGCGCATTTTTTAGCAGATTATCTTCTTTTTCAAAACCGTTCTCAACAATGGTATTGATCTCTTGCCGAATGGATTTCATAGCTAATATAAACCGATCCAATTCGCTTTGACTTTCACTTTCTGTTGGTTCAACCATCATTGTTCCAGCTACTGGGAATGAGACGGTTGGGGCATGAAAGCCATAATCCATTAGTCGCTTGGCAATGTCAGTTACTTCGATGCCAATTTCCTTAAATGGTCTGCAATCAAGAATCATTTCGTGAGCTACTCTTTGATTGTTGTTGGTATAAAGAATGGAATAGTCACTTTCTAGTTGACGTTTTATGTAGTTGGCGTTGAGTATGGCGACTTCTGTAGACTTTCTTAGTCCTTCTTCCCCTAATAACTTGATATAAGCATACGAAATACACAAAATAAGTGCGGAGCCCCAAGGTGCTGAAGATATAGCGCTAATGGCTTTCTTTCCACCCGTTTGTATAACTGGATTACTGGGTAAAAAGGGCTTGAGGTGATCGACCACACCTATAGGTCCCATGCCTGGCCCACCTCCTCCGTGAGGTATGGCAAAGGTTTTATGTAAGTTTAAATGACACACATCAGCCCCAATTTTTGCAGGATTAGTCAATCCGACTTGTGCATTCAAATTGGCGCCGTCCATATATACTTGTCCACCGTATTGGTGTATGATATCGGTAACTTCAATTACCAATTCTTCAAATACACCATGAGTAGATGGATAGGTTATCATCAGAGCTGCTAAATTATCTTTGTGCTCAAGGGCTTTTTCTTTAAGGTCTTCTAAGTCAATATTGCCGAGTGAATCGCATTTGACCACAACTACTTTCATGCCAGCCATGGTTGCAGAAGCAGGATTTGTACCATGAGCAGAAGAGGGTATGAGGCAAATATTTCGATGGGACTCTTGACGACTATGATGATAGGCCCGAATTACCATTAAACCGGCATATTCTCCTTGTGCTCCCGAATTTGGTTGTAATGATAAGCCATCAAAACCAGTAATTTCACATAGCGATTCTTCAAGCTCATGAAACATAATGTGGTATCCTCTAGCTTGGTTGATAGGAGCAAAGGGATGGATATTGCTAAATTCAGCCCACGACAATGGAAATAATTGGGTGGCAGCATTGAGTTTCATGGTACATGAGCCCAATGGAATCATTGAAAAATTTAAAGCTAAATCCTTATTCTCTAATCGTTTGATGTAACGCATCATTTCAGTTTCACTATGAAATGAATTAAATACCTCATGCTGCATAAATGAACTTTGACGATACAGCTCGTGAGGAATGAAGGAGTTGGCTTCCGTATAACTTCCTTTCAAAACGTTTTTGATGAGTTCTGTTGGGTCGGGGTGATTGCAACTTTTTGCAAACACTAATAAGATGTCGTTAATGTTGTTAATATCATCTTTCTCATCAATGGAAATGGACAGTTGATTTTCATCAATGTAGTTGAAGTTCATTTTGGCATCTTCAGCAAACACTTTTAGCGTGTCCATCGAAACTTCATGCGTATCGATGAGGATTGTATCAAAATAGTTTTTGTTGAGTTGTTTATACCCCAGTTGGCTTAATCCGTCGGAAAGAATGCAAGCCAATGTGTGGATTTTGCGAGCCATATTTTTCAATCGATCGGGGCCATGGTACACGCCGTACATCCCTGCCATGACGGCCAATAGCACTTGTGCGGTGCAAATATTGGAAGTTGCTCGTTCACGTTTTATATGTTGCTCTCGTGTTTGAAGAGCCATTCTGAGGGCTCTTTTTCCTCGTGAATCTACTGTTACACCAATAATTCGTCCGGGAATATTTCTTTTATACTCTTCTTTTGTGGCAAAGTAGGCCGCATGGGGGCCACCATAGCCCATTGGTATACCAAAACGCTGGGTGGTACCTACAACCACATCTGCTCCCCATTCTCCAGGAGGTGTTAATAATGTCAAACTCAGTAAATCAGCAGCGACACTTACGCCTACTTCATTATTCTTAGCGTCTTGAGCGAGTGCTTTGTAATCTTCAATTTGACCGTATTTTGATGGATATTGGATTAACATTCCAAAAACAGAAGGGTCTGAAAAATCGAAGGTGCTATGGTCACATATTTTAAGGTCAATGCCCACTGGAGTGGCCCTTGTTTTTAATAAGTCAATAGTTTGCGGAAAACAATCTTTAGAAACCAAAAAGATATTGGCATTGGCTTTTTTCTTGTCTCTACTACGAGCGTTAAACAGCATCAACATTGCTTCGGCTGCCGCAGTTCCCTCGTCCAAGAGTGAGGCATTGGCTAATGGCATAGCTGTCAGGTCAGAAACCATGGTTTGATAGTTTAGCAAAGCTTCTAAACGTCCTTGAGCAATTTCTGCTTGGTAGGGCGTATAGGCCGTGTACCACCCTGGATTTTCCAAAATATTTCGTTGAATGACCCCAGGCAATATGGTGTTGTAGTAGCCCAAGCCAATATATGATCGGTAGTTTTTATTTTTACGACCCAATTTTTTCATGTGGTCAATTAATTCAGACTCATTCATGGCCGCTGGCAAATCCATTTTTTTATCTAAGCGTATAGATGCCGGAATGGTTTGATCTATAAGCTCTTCTATGGAAGAAAGTGCTAAGGATTCCAACATGTTGTCTTGTTCGATTTGATGAGGGCCAATGTGTCTTTCAGAGAATGTGTTCATTTACTTACATTTTGTTGGTACAAAAATATGAAATGACAATGTAAACTTGACTACTATTTTATATTTTTGATACTAAATGAAGCTATCAGAAACGAAGTTTTTTTTTCTATCGTCAACGATTTTTGTGTCAATTTGTGTAGTGGCGTTGTGTCAAAGTTCGGCTATCATCTTGGATGTTGACGTTAGTTCCATTTTGCCCTTCGTATTTTCGGCCACATTTTTTAGCTATAATTTTCTGCGTTTGATTCGATATTCCAACAAGAAAAATGAAATTCCTAGACTATTTCATCAAAAAGCTATTGCATGGATGTTGTTGTTATCTTTTTGTTTGACGGTCTATTTTTCAATGGAATTATCAAAGCAATCGCTTTTATTATTATTACCAGCAATTCTTATTACGCTTCTTTATCCCTATAAATGGTCTTTAAAAAATCGATTTATTTCCTTGAGAGAAATCCCAACTCTTAAAATTTTTTTAATTGCGTTTGTTTGGTCGTTAGTTAGCGTAGGATTGGTGGCCGCAGAACATGATATTCTGTTTACGGGAGAGGTAATGGGACTTTTTTTGACCCGTTTTTTTTTCGTTTTAGCCATTACCATTCCATTCGACATTAGAGATTTAAAATTGGATAATCCAGCTATGAAAACCATTCCTCAACGGTATGGAGTGCCACAGGCCAAATTGATTAGTTTTACGTCATTGGCAGTTTTTGAGGTTTTTGTGTTTGCTCAATTCATAGTGTTTGATCTTCACTACAGCTTGTTGGTGGCTTTACTTTTAACCTCTTTATGTTCGGCTATTCTGATTTACAAGACTAATGATTCAAGAACAGATTTTTATTATTCTTTCTGGATGGAAGGAATGAGTATATTAATGTATTTATTGTTATTTTTTATACCAATGGCTTTTGGTATCTTCGTACGGTAAAAAATAACGATGCAAAACACATTAGATTTCGCTTTGCTTTGTGACAAGAACGATGCTTTGTCTAGGTATAGAAACCAATTTCATATGCCACAGATAAATGGTCATGATGCTCTTTATTTTACGGGTAATTCCTTGGGGTTACAGCCCAAAAGTGTTGCTAGTTTTCTAAAACAAGAGTTAGACGATTGGGCCAAATTTGGTGTGGAAGGACACTTTCAAGCAAAACATCCTTGGGTCTCATACCATACTATTCTATCGCAACCCTTTGCAACGCTTGTTGGTGCTAGTGCCAGTGAAGTTGTTGCTATGAACGGATTGAGTGTCAATCTGCACCTCATGTTAGTTTCATTTTATCGACCTAAAGGAAAACGTACTAAAATAATCTGCGAAGCAAAGGCATTTCCTTCTGACCAATATGTGCTAGAAAGTCAGGTTAAATTTCATGGATTAAACCCCGACGACACCATTGTTGAGGTGCATCCTAGAGAGGGGGAGCACAACATACGCCACGATGATATTCTATCAACTATTGAAGACATAGGCGATGAATTAGCATTGGTGTTTTGGGGTGGTGTAAACTATTACACTGGACAAGTTTTTGATATGCAAGGGATAACTCAAAAAGGACATGAAGTTGGGGCTTTAGTAGGATTGGATTTAGCTCATGCCGTTGGAAATGTTCATTTGGAATTAAATCAATGGAAGGTCGATTTTGCCTGTTGGTGTTCCTACAAATACCTCAATTCGGGTCCTGGAAGTGTTTCAGGAGTTTTTGTACATAAAATTCATGAAAATAATCCTAATTTGCCACGCTTTGCAGGTTGGTGGGGACACGATGAAGAACGACGCTTTTTGATGGAAAAACACTTTGTTCCTATGATTGGAGCACAGGGTTGGCAACTAAGCAATGCTCCTGTTTTTTCCATGGCTAGCTGTAAAGCCAGTATGAATCTGTTTGATGAAGTCGGAATGGAGCGACTCATCGTCAAAAGTCGTTTGCTTACAAACTATATGGAGTTTGTATTCAACGATATTTCTAGTCGGTATGAATCTTGTAATTTTGAGATAATCACCCCAAAGGAAGTGCAGCAAAGAGGGTGCCAACTTTCCATACTAACGCATGGTCAAGGTAAAGAATTGTTCGATTTTCTTACACAAAAAGGAGTAGTAGCCGATTGGCGAGAGCCAAACGTTATACGACTGGCTCCTGTTCCATTTTACAATTCTTTTGAAGATATTTTTAGATTAGGACAAATCATAGAAAACGCATTATCATGAGAAAAAAAGCAACAATAGCAGGAGCTGGTTTAGTAGGGTCATTAGAAGCTATATATCTAGCCAAAAGGGGTTTTGAAGTGAATGTTTTTGAACGACGACCGGATATGCGTGAAATAGAGTTAGCAGCAGGTCGTTCCATCAACTTAGCTCTTTCAGAGAGAGGGTGGAATGCGCTTAAAAAAGTGGGCGTTGATAAGGACGTTGAGAAAATGGCTATTCCCATGTACAAACGAGTGATGCATGCTGTAGATGGAACACTCACAGACCAATGGTATGGTCAAGAAGGTCAAGCCATCTATTCTGTTTCGAGGGGTGGGTTAAATCAACTTTTGCTTCGATTAGCGGGACAGCAAAACAATGTTTCTCTGAATTTTGAACATAAATGTTTGGACGTTGATTTATCAACCGCCTCAGCTATTTTTGAAAATAAAGAAGGACATCAACAACAGGTTGATGCTGATATGATTATTGGAGCCGATGGTGCATATTCGGTAATACGTTCGAAAATGATGAAACAAGACCGGTTTCAGTATTCACAACACTATATTGAACATGGCTACAAAGAGTTAACAATTCCAGCTAGTTCCGATGGAAAGCATCAACTGGAAGTCAATGCACTGCACATTTGGCCAAGGGGGCATTTTATGCTTATTGCTTTGCCAAATATGGATGGGAGTTTTACCTGTACTCTATTTTTTCCCTATGATGGTAAGTATTCGTTTAATAGTCTCAAAACAGAACAACAGGTTTATTCTTTTTTTGAAACGGTGTTTCCCGATACTTTAGACCTCATTCCAAATTTAGTGGAAGAATATTTTAATAACCCCACATCATCTTTAGCCATTATGAGGTGTGACCCATGGACGGTCCGCGATAAAGTACTGCTCATTGGCGATGCGGCTCATGCCACAGTTCCTTTTTACGGACAGGGAATGAACGCTGGCTTTGAGGGGTGTTTTGTTTTGGATCAGCTTATGGACGAGTATGGAGAGGATTGGAATGGATGTTTCGATAAATACTCAGAGATTAGGAAACCCGATGGTGATGGTGTTCAAGATTTATCATTGCATAATTTTATTGTGATGAGAGATAAAACCGCTGATCCCAAATTTTTACTGCAGAAAAAGATAGAACTCCATTTTTCAAAAAAACATCCAGATAAATGGTTGCCTCTTTACTCCATGGTTTCGTTTAGCAACATTAGATATTCGGAAGCTTGGAAAATTGGACAGCAACAAGAATTACTCATGCAAAAAATCATGAATATTCCTAACATTGAGCATAAATGGGATAGTCCAGAAGTTGAACGCGACATGTTAAAGCTGATTGATTGAGGACGATTTTAAAATCTTATTCTCAATTAGAGGAGCATGTTATGCTCATGATAAAGGCCGAATTTTTTATTCAAATTATCGGTGCAGCATTCTTTTTAATACTGAATATTTTTTTGGCCAAATCGGGCTTTTCAGATCCTGAAATTGCAAACTTTATTTCGTATCGGTTTTTAGCGGTTATGGTATTGGGCTTTCCTTTAGGTATTTTCATAAAGGGCAAACCACTAAAACCTTTTTTTTGGATAGGTAGTTTGGGCGTTCCTTTTACTGCCATAGCTATGATTATTGCTATCCAACAAGGTCTTATTTCCATTCTACCACTACTATTTATCATTTGGGGAGTGGTTTTTACCTGCTTTCAAGTTAGTAGTTTGCCGTATATCATGAGAAATACTAAAAAAGAAAATCATTCTCATGCTATTTCACTAAGTTATGCAACACATAGCTTTGGTACCATAGCCAGTAGCATCATCATTTTTCTTTTGTCTGGAATTTTTAAGCAGTTAGACGAAGGAAAGATTTTAATTCTGATTTCATTCGTTGGTTTAATAGGGCTTTATTTTTTGAAGCAATTAAGCGTTGATAAGGTGGAGCAAGTTGAAGAAGGGTTTAGGTGGAAATCATACGAATGGTGGTTGGTCATCAAAGCAGTTGTTCCCACAATCATTATTTCGGTAGGCGCAGGCCTTACCATTCCATTCATTAATCTCTTTTTCTTTCATAGTTTTGGAGTTGACTCATCTAGCTTTGCCCTAATAGGAGGAGGTGCCAGTCTGTTGGTTGCCTTCATGGCTCTTATGGTTCCAAAAGTGAAAGACATGTTAGGATTTAAAGTTGGAATAACTCTTACTCAGTCCATTGCTGTAGTAGCATTGATTGCATTGGCTACAACTGAATTTTTTGTGGGGTATTGGTGGGCTCTTCCTTTGGCCATTGCTTGCTTTTGGTTGCGAACACCGTTGATGAATATGGCGGCCCCCATGACCTCTGAACTGACTATGAACTATGTGGGCAAAAACAACCAAGAAATATTGAGTGCTATCACGGCCGCAATTTGGAGTGGAAGTTGGTTTTTTAGCTCTCAGATTTTTCGTTTCCTTAAAGGGATGGACCTGCCCTATGCTTACATATTTTACATTACGGCAGGGCTTTATGCTTTTGGTGTGTTTACCTACTATCTGCTGATATTAGATTACGAAATTAGAAAAGGATAATGTTTTAAATTATCACCAATCATTTGTTTTTGGGATGATGTTAAACCGTCGGTCATTATACTATAATCCTGACTATTATTGGTGAAATAAATGCCTTTCCAGTCTTTACTAATGTTAGTAATATCGCCCGTCAATTCAATTTTAGATTCCTGTTTCATATAAAGCCATTTCCAGCGAACGGCATCTTTCTCGAAAATGAAAAAGTACTGATTAAATTGATAAAAGTGAAAAAGGAAAATAAAAATACTAGAAGAAAGACCCATAACCGAAGTAATTTGAATATCCGAACTAGAGTCAAAATAAAAAGCAGAAATAACAATCAGAAAACAAAGCAGTGCAATGACTAAACACAGTCTTTTTTTGGCTTTAAATAAGTCCAATTTTTTCATAACGCTCAAAGTGAGTTGTTTAGCTCATAAAGATATGAGTTTATTTCAAAAAAGGATTGGTGTTATTTTCAATACCAATGGTTGTACTAGGTCCATGCCCACAATAAACTACTGTTTTGTTATCTAATGTTAGCAACTTCGTTTTTATGCTGTCAATGAGAGTGTCATAATCGCCACCAGGTAGGTCAGTTCGCCCTATACTATTTTGAAATAAGACATCTCCACCGATGATAAAATGATGCTCATTTGAATGTAATACAATATGGCCAGGAGCGTGTCCTGGTGTAAAAAGTACATCCAAAGTGTTATTTCCAAACGCGATAGCGTCTCCTTCATTTAAAAATACTGTTGGTTCAGGGCTTTCCTCATAGTTTTGAAAACCATACAGTTGACAATATTCTTTAACCGAATGCAAAGTAGGAAGGTCTAAAGAATGAATTTCCAAGTTTAATTCCCAATTCTTTGAAACAAAAGCATTCCCCAGCACATGATCAATATGGCAATGTGTATTAATCAAACGTACTGGATTCAAGTCATTTGAATCAATGAACATCTTTAGTTGAAGTTGTTCCGATTGTTCATAACAACCTGGGTCTACGATAATACATTCTTTAGTTTGGTCAAAAAGAATGTAAGTATTTTCTTGAAACGCGTTGAAAGTGAAAGATTGAACATGAATCATGAGGCAAAGATATTTTGATTTATATATCTTCGCAAGGATTTTATGTCTTTAACAACCTTACTTTTACTTATCTTAATTGGACTTAGTGCTGGACTTTTAAGTGGATTTGTTGGTGTTGGTGGCGGGTTGATTATCATTCCTTTGCTGATGCTGTTGATTGGCTTTGGACAACACACCGCTCAAGGAACTAGTTTGGCGGTAATGTTACCTCCCATTGGTATTTTAGCTGCTTTAAACTATCACAAGGAAGGGTTGGTCAATTGGAAATACGCCTTAATCATTTCACTAGCTTTTATTATTGGCGGTTATTTTAGTTCAAAATGGGCTGTTAGCATGGACGAAAAAACACTAAAACGAGTATTTGGCATAATGCTATTGCTAGGAGGGATAAAACTAATTTTTACAAAATGATGGCCTTGAAAAATAAAATAAATCAATTGGCTGATGCCTATTTTGAAGATACGGTTTCTATTCGTCGTCATTTGCACCGTTACCCAGAGCTTTCTTTTGAAGAATTCGAGACATCAAAGTTTATTCAAAAAAAACTGACCGACTATGGTATTCCATTTAAAGGAGGTGTGATAGAGACAGGAGTGGTTGCCCTTATTGAAGGAAAAAACCCCTCCACAAAATGCATTGCTTTGCGTGCAGATATTGATGCTTTGCCTATCTTAGAGAAAAATGAGGTAAGTTATGCCTCTACCAAAAAAGGTGTTATGCATGCCTGCGGACATGATGTTCATACTGCTTCCTTGTTAGGTGTGGGGCGTATTTTAAATGATTTAAAAACAGAATGGGAAGGAAGTGTGAAACTGATTTTTCAGCCCGGTGAAGAAAAATTACCTGGTGGCGCTTCATTAATGATACAAGAAGGGGTGTTGGAAAATCCCACGGTAGATAAAATTATTGGTCAACATGTTTCACCTGAACTAGATTGTGGAGTTATTGGTATGAAAGCGGGTAAATTTATGGCTTCTACCGACGAAATATACATTGATGTCATTGGCAAAGGAGGGCACGCCGCCTTACCTAAGGGAAACATCAACCCCATTGTTATTGCCGCTGAGCTTATTACCAATTTGTATGATTGTTTTAATCGTGAAACAGAACATGAAAATGTGTTTTCAATAGGAGCCATAGAGGGAGGAACAGCCGGCAACATTGTCCCTGATAGGATTCACTTGCAAGGAACGTTCAGGGCATTAGACAAAACGTTTAGAAAAAGAGCTCATTCCATTATCCAAGAAGTTTGTGATCATGTAACTCAACATTCTGGGGGTCATGTAGAGTTAAAAATTGTCAAGGGATATCCCTTTTTAAAAAACGACAAAACCTACACTAAGCATTGTTTTGAGTATGCTGGTAAATATATGGGTCAAGATAATGTGATTCCTATTCAGAAACGAATGACAGCTGAAGACTTCGCTTATTATTCACATTATGTTCCCTCCTGTTTTTATAGAATAGGAGTAAGGGCAACGAATGGGTCTAGAAGGTACTTACACAACGCTGAATTTGATATAGATGAAAACGCATTAAGACACAGTATTGGGTTGATGAGTTGGTTAGCTATCAATAGCTAGTTTGCTACATCAGAAATGAATTTTATTCTAAATAGTCTTAGTTCCTCATCGGTGTATTCATCTTCATCAAACTCACTTCTCGATTCGTTAAATGATGCTTCTTCCGAATGTTTGAAAAAATCGTTCAATTCATCGATTTGGTACTCGTCCATTATGTCATTAATGTAGTAGTCCAAGTTTATCTTAGTGCCAGACTCAACGATGGTTTCAATTTCTTTGAGAAGCTCATCAACTTGTAACCCTTTTGCTGAAGCAATATCTTCAATAGACAATTTTCTGTCAATACTTTGAATGATGTAAATTTTATTGCTCGATTGTTTGGCTACTGATTTGATAACCAAATCATTGGGACGAGTCACTTCGTTATCGTTTACATATTCTTTGATAAAATCTAAAAAAGGAGCGCCAAATTTTTTAGCTTTTCCTAATCCTACACCATGAATATTAGCTAGTTCTTCGACGGTTATAGGGTATTGATTGGCCATATCAATCAGTGATGATTCAGAAAGAATAATGTTGGGAGGAAGTCCTTTGCTTTTGGCGTATTTTTTTCTGAGTTGTTTTAGATTTTTTAATAAAATAGTATCTGCGGCATCGGATTTTTGATTGCTAGCCGAGGTGCTTTCAAGTTGGATGGCTTCGTAGTCATGGTCTTCTGTCAACATAACATCGTATGGTGTCGTCAAAAAGCTCCTGCCCTTATCTGAAATTTTTAAGGTGCCATAACTTTCTATTTCTTTTACAAGTAATCCTCTTACTAAACATTGTCGTATGACAGCGTGCCAAAATCCTTTAGACTTTTCTTTTCCACTGGCGAAAACATCTAATTCTTCTGACTTATGTTGCTTGATGAGAGAGTTTGTTTCACCAACCAAAATTTTGACAATCTCTTTCGCTTTGAGTCTCTCTCCCGTATCCGAAATGGCATCTATAAGTTGGGTGATAAACTCTTTTCCATTAAACTTTGGTTTTGGATGGCGGCAATTATCACACATTTCGTGGCAATTGTCAGCATCAAAATGCTCGCCAAAATAGTGTAATAAATACTTGCGACGACACATGGAGGTTTCAGCAAAAGAAACGGTTTCCAGTATGAGCTGTCGTCCAATTTCTTGTTCTGCTACGGGTTTGTTTTGTAAAAACTTTTCGAGTTTTTCAATGTCGTTGTAGCTGTAAAACGTTAGGCAGTTACCTTCGCCTCCGTCCCGACCAGCCCGTCCTGTTTCTTGGTAATAGCTTTCCAAACTTTTAGGTATGTCGTGATGAATGACATAACGAATATCTGGTTTGTCAATTCCCATTCCAAAGGCAATAGTGGCTACAATAACATCCACATCTTCCATCAAAAAGGCATCTTGATGTTTAATACGGGTTTTGTTTTCTAAGCCAGCGTGATAGGGAAGGGCTTTTATTCCGTTTACTTGAAGTATTTCGGCAATCTCTTCCACTTTTTTTCGGCTTAAGCAGTATACAATGCCTGACTTGCCAGTGTGCTGTTTTATGTATTTTATGATTTCTTTTTCTACATTGATTTTGATTCTGACATCATAATATAGATTCTCTCTGTTAAAAGAGTCAAAGAATACAGCACTGTCCGTTATCCCAAGATTTTTTTGAATATCTTCTCGAACTTTGGTTGTGGCTGTTGCCGTTAGAGCAATGATAGGAGCTCGCCCAATGTTTTCAACCATTTTTCTGATATTTCGATACTCTGGTCTAAAATCATGACCCCATTCCGATATGCAGTGTGCTTCGTCAATGGCGTAGAAAGAAATTTTCTTATCTTTTAAAAAGTCTGTATTTTCTTCTTTGGTCAACGATTCGGGAGCGACGTATAGTAATTTGGTAGCTCCACTAGCCACGTCTGATTTTACCTTTTCAATTTGACTTTTGGTGAGCGACGAATTCAAAACGTGGGCTATGGAATCGCTGTCGTTAAACCCCCTGATAGCATCAACCTGATTTTTCATTAGGGCAATGAGCGGCGAGATAACAATAGCACACCCTTCACTAACCAACGCTGGCAATTGATAGCACATGGATTTTCCACCTCCAGTGGGCATGATAACAAAGGCATCATTTCCATCTAGAGTATTTTGAATGATTTTTTCCTGTTGCCTTTTGAAATGGCTAAATCCAAAATACTTAAGAAGTTCGTCTTGCAGTGCAGATGTCTTTACACTCATAATTTTATTACAACTAATTTTGATACTTTTGCTTATCGTATTCTACTATAAAATTAGACAAATAACTTTATTAAATCAAATAAAATTTTGAATTCTGCTGACGAGATAAAGAAAATAGCACGGCGTACCATAAAATTAGAGGGCGATTCAATTTTGTCGTTAGAGAGTTTTATTGATAATGAGTTTGCGGAAATTGTTCAGGCCATTTTGCAATCGTCAGGTAGGTTGATAGTCACGGGGGTTGGCAAGAGTGCTAACATTGCACAAAAAATGGTGTCAACCTTTAATTCTACTGGCCAACCAGCCATTTTTATGCATGCTGCCGATGCCCTTCATGGCGATTTAGGCAATATTCAACCCAATGATATTGTGATTTGTTTATCTAAAAGTGGTTCGACCTCTGAAATAAAATCACTGTTACCTCTTTTAAAAGAAATGGGCAATCCTATCATCGGCATTACTGGTACAGAGTCGTCCTATCTTTCTCAGTTTTCGGATTGGATAATTTTAGCCAAGGTTGAAAAAGAAGCATGCCCTAACAATTTAGCCCCTACAACAAGTACGACGGCCCAGTTGGTTATAGGTGATGCCTTGGCCGTTTGTTTATTAGAATGTCGTCAGTTTACGGATGTCGACTTTGCTAAATTTCACCCGGGAGGGGCTCTTGGGAAAAAATTATTTTTAAAAATTGGCGATTTGTGTCATTCTGAATCAATACCTAAAGTCAAGTCTTCCGATTCCATCAAAAATGTGATTGTAGAAATATCAAATAAACGCTTAGGTGCTACCGCAGTATTAGATGAAACTAATTGCTTATTGGGAATTATTACTGATGGTGATATACGACGAATGCTAGAAAAAACGGTCAATTGGAATGCCTTGCAAGCCAGCGATATAATGAGTTCATCACCCATAACTATTGATTGTGATGAGTTAGCTTCAAGCGCATTAGTTATTATGGAGAGTAGTCAAGTTTCTCAAATTGTCGTTTTAAAATCATCGATTTATCATGGAATTGTGCATTTGCATGATATTTTAAAAGAGGGAATAAACTAATGAAACAAATAGGAGAAGAAAAAGAACAGTCTTTTCTAGATCACCTTGAAGTGTTGAGGTGGCATCTCATTAGAAGTGTGTTTGCAATTTTACTTGTGACAACTTTGGCTTTTATTTTTCCTGAATTTATTTTTGATAAAGTCATTCTTGCTTCCAAACACCCCAATTTTCCAACCTACCGATTTTTTTGTTGGCTATCTGATAGTTTGCACTTTGGTGAAGCACTCTGTATAAGTTCCACTCCTTTTGAGTTGATGAATATTAAAATGTCTGGGCAGTTTAGTACTCATATTGTCGTGTCTTTAGTGGCGGGGATCATTGTAAGTTTTCCCTATGTCTTTTGGGAAATATGGCGATTTGTTAAGCCAGCCCTTCGTTCGGGTGAAAAAAAGTACTCTAGAGGAATTGTTTTTTATACCTCCCTTTTGTTTATGATTGGAGTGTTGTTTGGATATTATGTGGTAGCACCACTTTCCGTTCAGTTTTTTGGCAATTATCAAGTGAGTTCTCAAGTTGTCAATCAAATAAATTTAAACTCATTTATTTCAACGGTGACCACCGTTTGTTTAGCCAATGGCATTGTTTTTTTACTGCCTATGCTCATCTATTTTTTGAGTAAGTTAGGATTGATTACGCCTCAATTTTTAAAACAATATAGAAGACACGCCTTGGTTTTACTCATGATATTGGCGGCTATTATTACTCCTCCCGATATAATGAGTTTGTTGATTGTTACGTTACCCTTAATGATACTATACGAAATTAGCATTAAAATTTCCGCCAGATTTCAAGATCAAGAATGAAGTTAGAAGCACATAGCATTGTCAAAAAATATGGCAAGAGAAAAGTAGTCAACGACGTTTCTTTTGAAGTGAACCAGGGCGAAATAGTTGGACTATTAGGCCCTAATGGAGCTGGAAAAACAACCTCTTTTTATATGGTTGTTGGTTTGGTGAAAACAGATGGAGGAAATGTCTTTTTAAATGGCCAAGATATTTCTGAAGAACCCATGTACAGACGGGCTCAAATGGGCATTGGATATTTGGCTCAAGAAGCCTCTGTGTTTAGGAAATTAAGTGTAGAAGATAATATACTTGCTGTTTTGGAAATGACCTCTCTGTCCAAAGCACAACAAGATGAAAAATTAGAATCCTTATTAGATGAATTTGGTTTGCAACGCATTCGCAAAAGCCAAGGGGACTTATTATCTGGTGGCGAACGACGTCGTACAGAAATCGCGCGCTGTTTAGCAACGAGTCCCGATTTCATCTTACTCGATGAGCCCTTTGCCGGTGTGGATCCCATAGCAGTAGAGGACATTCAAGAAATTGTTTCCAAGCTGAAGGAGAAAAATATAGGAATTTTAATAACCGATCATAATGTTCATGAAACCTTATCTATTACTGATAGAGCTTATTTATTGTTTGAAGGAAAAATATTAAAATCAGGAACTGCCGAACAACTTGCTTCAGATGAGCAAGTCCGTAAAGTTTATCTTGGCAAAAACTTTGAACTTAGGATTTAGTTATTGTTTACTGATTTCGAAAGAAAAACCCTCCATAATTTGATTGCAAAGCAACTCTTTGCAGGCCTTTTCAACCATTTCATGGGCCTCCATCTCATTATTAGCTTCCACTTCAAGACTAATGTGTTTGCCAATGCGAACATTAGTAATATCTGATAATCCAATATTTTTCATACTAGCACTGACTGCTTTTCCTTGAGGATCTAAAAGTGCTTTTAAAGGCATGATGTCAATTTGGGCAATAAATTTCATTTTTTAATGGTGTTGAATAATGAGAATAGTAAATACAAAAGTATAATAATTGGTACAGCGACAAAATGAAAAATCAAAATAAGTAACAAACACATCAACATAAAAATATAACGCGATTGGTTTGACGACCAATCGTAAGAAGTCAATTTCAACGATAGACATTCAAGTTTTGCAATCATCAATCCACTTAAAAGAATGACCACCACACTGAATACCTCTTGTTGCAACAACAGTTGAGTAATTAAATGATCATTTTGGTAGGCCACTGCTAATGGGATAGAAATGTAAAATAAGGCATTTGCAGGTGTAGGTAAACCTACGAACGAGGTGGAGTTCTCATTGATGTTGAATAGAGCCAATCTCAATGCTGAGAAAAGGGGTATTAATAATGCTATAAAAGGCAAAAAATAAGTTGTTTTTTTGTTCACAACATCTTGCAGGTAATTCGATATTAATTGTTCATCTCCCGCCCACACAAAAATTTGACAGGCAATAAAACTAGGAGCTACTCCAAAGGAAACTAAATCGGCTAAACTGTCTAATTGTTTACCTAATTCTGAATTGGCTTTGAGGATTCGAGCCATAAAGCCATCTAAAAAATCAAACAAAGAAGCCAATAAAATACAATATGATGCTAGTACTATAAAACCACTAAATGTTAATCCTATAGCAACAAGCCCTAATAGTAAGTTAGTTAGGGTAAATAGATTCGGGATATGTCTTTTGAAAGTCAATAAATGCGATATTTGCAATGCAATAATACAAAAAGATGTTTCGTCATTTACTTCTTTGTCTTTTTTCATCCATTTTATTGGTTTTGTCATGGCCTCCTTATGGGTTTCCTTTTCTTCTTTTTGGGGCATTTGTTCCGTTGTTTTTTGTGATTGACAATAGAGTTTCAAAGCGACATATTTTGGGGTATGCTTTTTTGGTCTTTTTGATTTGGAATTCATGTACTACTTTTTGGATTTGGCATGCCAGTTCGTTTGGTGCAATTATGGCTATTTTGATAAATAGTTTGTTAATGTCTTTTGTAGTGTGGCTTTTCGCCTTAGTTCAATCTAAATTTAATGACCGAAGAAAATGGTGGGCTTTTGTAGCTTTTTGGCTGTCCTTTGAATACGTTCACTTCAACTGGGATCTTTCTTGGCCGTGGCTTGCTTTAGGAAATGGTTTCGCTCATTATCCAGAGGTTGTTCAGTGGTATGAATATACGGGTGTTTTGGGCGGTACTCTGTGGATTTTATTGTTCAACATTGTGCTGTATCATAGCATAAAAAACAAGAAAAAGTACCTGCTTTCATACGCTCTGTTAATATCTGTTTTCTGTTTTATATTAGTTAGTCCTTCGGAGCTTGATGGAGACGAAGTTGATATAGTTGTTGTCCAACCCAATGTTGACCCTTATTCAGAAAAGTTTGATGGTCTTAGTTCATTAGAACAAATTCAAGAATTTATTGAAATAGCAGAAACTAAATTAGATACCAACGTTGATTTTTTAATTGGCCCGGAAACCGCTATTGTGAATGGAATTTGGGAAAAAAATATCGATTATGCTCCAGAGATTATTCAACTCAAAAAATTGTTTGTAAAATACCCCAATCTTCAAATTATCATTGGGGCTACGACTCTCAATACTGTTGATCCGCAAGAAACCATAAGTCATTCGTCTAGGAAGTTTAAGAATTCAGAGGCCTACTATGAAGTATTCAATTCGGCCATACATTTAACACCAAAAAATCACGCTATTTATCACAAATCGAAATTAGTACAAGGCGTCGAATTTATTCCTTTTTCTTTCTTACTAGACAAAATTTCATTTTTGACGATTGACCTTGGTGGAATTTCCGGTAGTCTTGGAAAACAAAACAAAAGAGCTGTTTTTGAATCGTCAAAAGCCAGTTTTGCACCCATCATTTGTTATGAGTCTGTTTTTGGCGAGTTCACCACAGAATATGTCAGAAATGGTGCTGATATATTTGCCATCATAACTAATGACGGCTGGTGGAAAGATACGCCTGGTTACCATCAGCATTTGCATTATGCCCGATTGAGAGCCATTGAAAACAGAAGAGCGATTGCTCGTTCTGCTAACACAGGAATTTCAGCATTTATAGATTCCCAAGGTACTATTGTTCAATCTACCCAATGGGATGAACAACTCGCTATCCGTCAAAGACTGAAAACCAATACTTCTCAAACCATTTATGTTCAATATGGTAACTTCATTGGAAGAATTTCTTCTTTTATTGCAAGTCTATTTTTTCTCTTTGCCGTAGCAAAAAGGAATTCTCCCAAAGGATAAAAATCATTTTGTAGGGAAATTATTATATAATTTTGTAATATGAGACAAACAGCAACTTACCACATAGCGGATATCCATTCTTTTAAGAAAAAACTGCTTCATTGGGCTTCTCATTACGAAAATTCTGTTTGTTGCATGGGCAATACAAGCAAGGAAAATGGCTTGTATTTAACTTATGAAATGCTTGTTGGTGTAGAAGCTCTGTCCGAACTAATTGTTGAAACGGATGCTTTCTCTTCGCTTAAGCACTATTACGACGAGAAAAAAGATTGGCTTTTTGGATATTTCAGTTACGATTTGAAAAACGAAATAGAACATCTTACCTCTCAAAATGTCGATCGATTAAACTTTCCAATGCTTTATTTTTTTCAACCTAAATGGGTTTTTACCATTCGTGAGAATGAAGTAACTATTCATTTTCCTGAAGCTATTCCACGTCGTGACATGCAGCAGTTGTTTCAACAAATAATGCAAACAACTATTGAAATTATCCGTTCAGAAAATGTCGTTGTCAAAAAAAGAACATCAAAGGAAAGCTACCAAGCTGCCTTTGAATCGTTAATGAAACATATAAAAAGAGGCGATATTTATGAAGTCAATTATTGTCAAGAATATTATGCTGAATCGGTGTCTTTAGATGCCGTAAATGTCTTTGAAAACTTATATCAACTTTCAGAAGCTCCCTTTTCTGTTTTTTTTCGTGCCAACGATCGGTATCTGATGTGTAGTAGTCCGGAGCGTTTTCTCAAAAAAGAAAAGCAAAAGCTCATTGCTCAACCTATCAAAGGAACCCGGCAAAGAAGTCAGGATTCTCTGCAAGATGAGCAATTAAAACAGGACTTATTGACTTGTAAAAAAGAACAGTCTGAGAATGTTATGATTGTGGATTTAGTGAGAAACGATGTGTCTAAAACAGCCCAAAAAGGATCTGTTCAAGTGGAGGAACTCTTTGGAGTATATTCATTTTTACAAGTCCACCAAATGATATCAACCATTACTTCTGATTTGCATGACGACGCGCATTGGGTTGACGTTATTAAATCAAATTTTCCTATGGGTAGTATGACAGGTGCACCAAAAATCAGAGCCATGCAACTGATTGAAGACACAGAGAATTTTTTCAGAGGATTGTATTCTGGGTCAGTGGGCTATGTTACCCCAGAAGCCGATTTTGATTTTAATGTCGTCATTAGAAGCATATTTTATCAGTCAACAAAAAACTACGTGTCGTTTGCTGTAGGTAGTGCCATAACCTCAAAGGCCAATTTTGAAAATGAATATTTTGAATGTGAAGTGAAAGCTAAAGCCATGTTAGACGTATTGAATGCAAAATAAATTATTGACATATATTGCTGAAAATCAGTTAATTTTAAATTCAGAAAAAACCCTCCTTGCTGTGAGTGGAGGTAAAGACAGTGTGTGTATGGCTCATTTGTTTCATAAGTTAGGTTTGCCCTTTTCTATAGCTCATTGCAACTTCAAATTGAGACAAAAGGATAGTGACTTGGACCAATCTTTTGTCCAACACCTTGCTCAGGAATTAGACGTTGATTTTTACTGCAAAGCATTCGATGTGACGTACTATGCCAAGCAACATGGGCTATCAATACAGATGGCGGCTAGAGATTTACGATACGATTGGTTTAATGAGTTGTTGCATCAGCATTCATTGTCCAAAATAGCCACGGCCCATCATCAAGATGATATTGTGGAAACGTTACTTATCAAAAAAAGTCGAAAATCGAGTTTGGGAGCTCTGCAAGGCATACCTATTAAAAACGGACATATTATAAGACCCATGCTTTGCTTCAGCTCACAAGAGATTAAAAATTATCTTCAATCAAACCGCCATTCCTTTCGACACGATTCTTCCAATGACTCACTGTTATATCAGCGAAATAAACTCAGGAACAAGGTCATACCACATCTTTCAAAAGAGAAACTCTTGCTCGAAATAGAAAACAATCAAAAGAAGTATAAACAGCTTTTAGAAAAAGTGTCAATCTATAATCAAGAATGTTATACCATTGATGATAATGAATGGGTTTTTCCAAAATCGCCTCTTCAAACAGAAGGCCAGTGGCAAGAAATTCTGTATGAATGTTTAAAATTTTATGGCCCTTTCAATTGGAAAGATGTGTTCGCTCTTATGGACGCAAGTGTAGGCAAAAAGGTGTTTAACAATACCTATCGATTGACTAAAGAAAGAGACGGACTACACCTGCTCAAAAGAACAACGATTCACTATGAAGAAACACTAATTTTTGAACATACCTCTAATGTTGATGCTCCATTTTCGCTCCGTTTTAGTACGTGTTCATCACGAACCTTTAGGTTGATAAAAGATAATCGTGTTAATGCCTTAGATTTCGATAAGCTAGTGTTTCCATTACACCTTAGAAAGTGGCAAGAAGGAGATGCTTTTGTCCCTTTAGGAATGACCGGCAGAAAAAAAGTGAGCGATTTTTTAATTGATGAAAAACTAACAACAAAACAAAAAGAAAATACGTTAGTAATGTGTTCGTTAGACGATATAGTATGTGTAGTTGGGTATAGAATAAACGACCATTACAAACTTGTACCAAAATCAGAAAAAGTATATATTGTGGAACCTTTAAATAGAAGATGAGCAACGAGATTTTGTTTGAGGAAAGTCAGTATTTAGGTAATAACAGATTATCATTCTTACGTCGTATGGTGTTGGTGCTTTTTTGTTTTTTGTCTTACTATTGGTCAGAAAACTCACAAGAAGCCATCGGGTCAGGAAATCTTCTTTTCTTTCTAGGAATTGCTATTGTTGTTATATCTGCCATGTTAGTTTATATTAAACATTTTCGAACTCAAGTGATAAATGGAAGTATCATTTTAGATGGGTTATGGACTTCACGAAAAGTCAAAATTGATTTGTCCTCAATTACCAGCGTAAGTGTTGTACCATATAGTAGGTTTTTTTTCAATAGAGCCGTTTACAATTTACATTCCAAAGGTGCAATTCATTTTTATACCACAGGAAAATACTGCATTGAGTTGGTCGATAAAGATGGTCTGAGTTACCTCATAGGCAGTCAAAAAACAACCGAGTTATTATCAGTCTTAAAAACACAAATTATCAAGCAATGATGAACAAAATACTTTTTACCTTAATTCTTTTTCCTTCCTTTTTAGCTGCCCAAATTTTCAATCCAGTAGAATGGGAGTTTTCACATGAAGATTTGGGGAATGAAGAGTATCAGTTGAACTTTAAAGCAAACATTGATGAAGGATGGTACGTTTACTCTCAGTTTATTTCAGATGACGGCCCTATACCAACAGCATTTACCTTTTTTGAATCGGAAGACTATCGTTTGATTGGCCAAACAAATGAAGGCGAGCCCATTGAACAGTTTGATCCGAATTTCGATATGGTTCTTAAATATTTTAAGAATGAAGCCCAATTCAGTCAACGGGTCAAAGTTCTTAATAGTTATGCATCCGTAAGTGGAGAATTTGTGTTTATGGTTTGTGATGAGTCGCAGTGCCTACCTCCCGAATACATAGAGTTTACCTTTTCTTTAGGTCAATCAGCTAATAGTTCAAAAAATATGGACGCTTCACAAGAGGAAATGTCTAATGAATTTACTTTAAATTTAGTGGCTGATGAGGGGGTGGATACAGAGGAGAATTCCAATGAATCATCTTCTAGAAGAGGCATGTGGAGTATCTTTTTTATCGCTTTTTTGAGTGGTTTCGCGGCTCTTTTGACCCCTTGTGTATTTCCTATGATTCCCATGACAGTGAGCTACTTTACTAAGCAAAGTAAAGATAAAGCCAAGGGTGTTTCCAACGCCATCATCTATGGATTATCTATCATTCTGATATATGTGGGTTTAGGAGTAGGAGTTTCAGCTGCTTTTGGTCCAGAAGTATTGAATAGCATGGCAACTAACGCCTATTTTAATATCGCTTTCTTTCTGTTGTTGATTGTGTTTGCGGCTTCTTTTTTAGGTGCTTTTGAGCTAACCTTGCCCCACTCCTGGATAAATAAAGCCGATCAGGCATCAGATAAAGGCGGTTTTATTGGTATCTTCTTCATGGCTTTGGTGTTGGCACTGGTTTCGTTTTCTTGCACTGGACCTATTGTGGGAACCCTGTTGGTTGAAGCAGCATCTGGAGGAAGCTACTTAGGACCCATTGTCGGTATGCTAGGGTTTTCTTTAGCTATAGGATTGCCTTTTGCGTTGTTTGCCGCTTTCCCAGGATGGCTGAATTCATTACCTCAGTCGGGAGGATGGTTAAATTCAGTTAAAGTAGTACTTGGTTTTCTTGAGTTAGCTCTTGCCTTTAAATTTTTATCCAATGCCGATTTGGTATGGCAAACTCATTTTTTAGAAAGAGAACTTTTCATAGCCATTTGGATTGTCATTTTTGGACTATTGACTATGTACTTATTGGGACTATTTAAGCTAGCACATGATAGCGATATTAAACACCTATCGGTAGGACGCTTATTTTTAGCCACTTTCTTTGGTATCTTTACCATCTATATGATTCCAGGCATGTGGGGAGCACCATTAAAGTTGATAAATGCTTTCCCACCGCCAATGCACTATAGTGAGTCGCCTTATGGAGTAGGTTACACGGCGGGTGGAACATCCTCTTCAGAATCTCATAGCCATTATGAAAGTCAGCATTTGGGACCACAGGGCATTATGGTATTTCACGATTACGATGAGGGCATTAAACATGCCAAAAAAGTGGGCTTACCCATTATGATTGATTTTACTGGTTGGGCATGTGTCAATTGTCGAAAGATGGAAGAAAAAGTATGGTCCGACCCTGAAGTAAAACGCATGCTAAAAGAAGATGTGGTGCTAATATCATTGTACGTAGACGAACGAACTGAGCTTCCCGAGGATGAACAATACGTAACGACCATTGCTGGTAAAAAGAAGAAAGTACGAACTGTTGGCGATAAATGGACTGTTCTTCAGGCCGAAACCTACAAAACTAATTCTCAACCCTATTATGTTATACTAGATCACGATGAAAATCAGTTGGGGGTCTCTGCCAATTATCAAGATTATGGCAAGGTTGATTTATTCAAGTCTTGGCTAGAAGATGGAATAAAAGAATTTTACGATTAACACAATTTAACACCTACTTAAATGCTAGTAAAAACGTATGGTTCTGCCGTTTATGGCATTGACGCTACAACCATTACAATTGAGGTTAACGCCTCTGCTGGTATCAAGTTTTTTCTAGTAGGCCTTCCTGACAATGCCGTCAAAGAAAGTCATTATAGGATTGAGGCCGCTCTAAAAAATTCGTCTTACAGAATTCCTGGCAAAAAGTTTATTATCAATATGGCACCTGCCGATATTAAAAAAGAGGGTTCGGCTTATGATTTACCTCTTGCTATGGGTATTTTAGCATCAACTAAACAAGTAAAAAGCGATCGATTAGGCGAATTTATTATGATGGGAGAATTGTCGTTAGATGGAGGTCTCAAACCCATTAAAGGTGCCTTGCCTATCGCTATTCAAGCTCGTAAGGAGGGCTTCAAAGGACTCATTTTACCCAGCTTAAATGCTAGAGAGGCAGCTATAGTCGATAATTTAGATGTATATGGCATAGAACACATTACAGAAGTCATTGATTTTTTCAACGATGATACACCCCTTCATCCTACTTTTGTTGATACCCGTAAAGCGTTTTTTGACTCAGTACAGCATAGCGATATTGATTTTGCCGATGTCAAAGGGCAAGAAAATATAAAACGATCGCTAGAAATTGCTGCCGCTGGAGGCCACAATGTCATTTTGATAGGGCCACCTGGATCGGGAAAAACAATGTTGGCCAAACGTATTCCGGGTATTTTACCTCCTTTGAGCTTGAGAGAAGCACTTGAAACTACCAAAATCCATTCGGTTTCGGGTAAATTACTCAAGGACGGATCTCTAATAACTTCACGGCCATTTCGATCACCACATCATACCATTTCCGATGTTGCTTTGGTGGGAGGTGGCGGTTTTCCTCAGCCAGGCGAAATTTCATTATCCCATAATGGCGTTTTGTTTTTGGATGAACTGCCAGAGTTCAAACGAACTGTTTTGGAAGTTATGCGACAGCCTTTGGAGGACAGAATAGTGACTATTTCTAGAGCAAAACTAAGTGTCAGCTTTCCAGCCAGCTTTATGTTGGTGGCCTCCATGAACCCTTGCCCTTGTGGTTATTTCAATCATCCTGAAAAGGAATGCCTTTGTAGCCCTGGAGTGGTGCAACGCTATTTGAGTAAAATTTCTGGCCCTTTGCTTGATCGTATTGACTTACACGTTGAGGTGACGCCCGTTAAGTTCGACGATTTGACCAACAAAGGATACACAGAACCGAGTTCCATGATACGAGATCGAGTTGTTAAGGCCAGAGAGATTCAGTCCAAACGCTTTGCTAATCACGAAAATACATACAGTAACGCACTCATGAATACTAGCTTGATTCAACAATTTTGTGTGCTGTCTAATGATAGTCAATTGCTTTTGAAGAAAGCCATGCAAACCCTTGAGTTGTCTGCTAGAGCGTATGACCGAATTCTAAAAGTGGCTAGAACCATTGCCGATTTAGAGGCGTCTGAAAGTATAAAAACTCCGCACATCGCTGAAGCTATACAATTTCGATCTTTAGATAGAACGAATTGGGCGGAATAAAAAAGAGGTTGTAGTTAAACGACCTCTTTCCGTACATAATGGCGGCAATATGGCATGAAGCTGAAAGCGAGTGGTTCAGTATCAAATCAAGATGAGGTTGGAACGGGCTCACCCCGCTCCAACTAAGTACTTCACCGTTTTTTGCTTTATTGCGTGTTGTGTTCAGTAAATAATTGCATGTCAATTTAATAATGACACATTATCGTAATCGTCTTTGGTAAAAGTATAAGTATACTCACGGTTGTTTTCTGATTTCTTATTTTCAGTATAATTACTTTTATCAAGAATGTTAAAAGTCGACTGTGTTTCATTAGTAAAACTAATTTCTTTGCTTTCTCCAAATCGTACCACAACAGAGTCAGCATAAGATATTATCCCTGTAGTACTGCCAAAATTCAGTTCTAACATTTGGTAAAGTGTACTATCTTGGTTTAAAGAATAATAATTGCTATTATAACTATCAACAGTTTTGTTATAAGTTTCAATAACAATATTATAGTCAGACCTCTTAAATAGATAGTAATCTT
>CAXDOW010000009.1:0-33362 GCA_963991165.1 uncultured Flavobacteriales bacterium
AGAATAAAAAATACGTATTTTAAAGATTTGGTCGATTTATCAGAAGTAATATCAAACAATTCTAGTTCTCATGACACTTCAAGTTTTATTAATTCTTTAATTAAAGGAAGTTTAAAATTACCTTCTAAAAACCAATTAGAACGAGAGATTGGCTTTGATTTTAATCGCGAAACAGCTAAAGGCAATAGAATAGAACATAATAAGCAGGTAATTTCCGATTATGCTCTTTTTAGTAACATTGAATGGACACCTTACTCAAATTTTGTTGTTAGACCAGGCCTTAGATTAGCTTATAACACAAATTATAATGCTCCATTAATTCCTTCTATTCATTTGAGATATAAGTTTCGAAACATCAACTTTAGAACATCATATGCTAAAGGATATAGAGCGCCGAGCTTAAAAGAACAGTTTTTTAATTTTGTCGATATCAATCATAATATCATAGGAAATAAAGAGCTTAATGCAGAAACTTCGAAAAATTTTCAATTGTCGTTAAATTACGATAAAGTCTTTTCAACTAAACATATGTTTAAATTACAGACTAACATCTTTTTTAACCAGATTACAGAATTAATTACACTAGCTTCAGTCGAAGATTTAGTTTATAAATACATTAACTTGGGGGAATATAAAACTAAAGGAATCACAGCAACTTGTGCTTTAAAAATAAGCTATTTTGATATTAACTCTTCATTTTCATATTTAGGTAGGTTTAATCAATTTTCCGAAGCCAACCATACAGATCCGTATATTTACACACTCGATTATAGCTCTACCATCAGTCATTTTTTCGCAAAACAAAATTTCAGACTTTCATTATTTTTTAAACATACAGGTGATTTACCTTCTTATATGCTTGATGAAGATGGGAATATATTAAACAGTTTCATTGAAGGGTATCAAATTTTAGATCTAACATTTTCAAAAAAGTTAATGAAATCCATTAGTTTGATATTTGGCTGTAAAAATATACTTAATGTACAAAAAACAGATGCAATAAATATAACGTCAGGGGCTCATCAGACATCTCAAAACAGTATATCTGTTGCTTACGGTAGAACCTTTTTTACCTCTTTAAAATGGAAAATTAAATGAAACAACTTCCTGTGTTTTTCTGTTTATTAATTATTTGTTCTTGCGATATAGGTGAATTGCCTATTGCAGCACCATTGGTAAATACAGAAACTAATACCATTTCAATGGGAACAAATTATTTGAATCAAGTATATTATAGTATAGATAAAAATTTAATCGTATCACAAAATCAAAGAACGGAATGGGATATAGTATTCGATTCTAAACCCGGAACCGATGCCATATATTTAAATTCTTCGAAGTTCACACAAATCTGGAAAGTTCCAAAACATACATTCGACGATTTAATTGATGTAGAACATGCCCAGTGGCTATGGGATTTTCCTTGTATTACTAATGTAAATACAGCTGTTGGTGAGGTGATAGACAGAACCATTTACATTTTAGATCTTGGTTTTGATTTAAATTTAGGACATTCAGGCTACATAAAATTCCAGATAAAAAACTCAACAGAACAAGGATATTTAATCAGATACGCTTCATTGAATAATTCTAAGGACACAACCATGTTTATTGAGAAAGATGCTCATTTTAGCAAACTATATTTTTCATTTATTCATAATTCTAGTGTAAGTATTGAACCTAAATCAGTAGAATGGGACTTTCTTTTCACAACATACACACATATTTTTCCAGACCAATCACCATATCTGGTTTCAGGTGTGTTGATTAATACAGAAACTATAAGTGTCGCTTATGATACATTAACTTCATTTTCTGATATAAATATCAATAACATTCCTAATTATTATTTTGATGATTGCGATGATGTTATCGGTTATGATTGGAAGACCTACAGCCTTAGCACAAATGAATATTCAATCAATAGTTCTAAAAGTTATATCATAAGACGTTATAAAGATTTTTTTAAATTAAGATTTATTGATTTTTACAATGACTCGGGAGATAAGGGTTATCCAAAATTCGAATTTCAAAAATTGTAACTCATGAATTCTAAAAATAAAAACAAAGTTCTATCAAGTCATAATCTTTATTTTATGCGAATGAATTTTTGTTTTTATAACTTCCCCTGCCAGAAATGTTGTCGACATGATGATTTTGAACCCCTAATGTGTTGACTACATTTGACGAAGCTAATATTATTTTGCGCCTTTAACAGAATGTAAATTAAGATCTGTTGTCTATAGAAATTCTGTCGACAGCACTGTTTATCTCACAAAAGAAAAATATGTAAGAGTAGAACTAATAAAGCGAGTCAAAAAAAGGAGTTCTCATTGTCATTGTGCCTATTAAGTTTAGTATTGTTTTTTTGCGGGTCACTGGGGTTTAAAAAAGCAGCTCATTTTAAAGAAGTTGGCTTTAAGTTTGGTAGACGGATTCTATTGGTAATATTTTATACAAAAAGGTTTCACTGTTAATAGCGAGTAAATACAAACATTATTCAACTAAACGGATAGAAAAAAGGATTATTGGGATTATATCTTAACCTCTAGGGCCTCCTCTATACGAGTAGAATAGCATGGGGAGAGTTGCTCTCTTTTCATGCGCCATCTACCTTGATTGCCCTGTATGGCTAGCCGTACTTTATCTCGTCCCATTTTATCATTAATGTTATCCAAGGTGGTCATAACCGATTGCTGTTTCTGTCGATTAATATGGTCAAATAAACTCAGTTGTTGTTCTTTTTGCGGAACTATATCACTAACAATAACGCCTCCCTTCTTGTAGCGGTAGTTAGGGCGATAGATTTTTTCTATTCCTTGCAGAGCCAAGCGGCACAGCTCCATAGTGTCGTTAGTTGGTGTGTCGAGCGTAAAGGAGGTAATACCTCTGTATTGCTTGTCGCTTGGTTTGAATGGGTTGGTATGTATAAATACACTGATGCGTGTTGCACAACTTTTTTGCTTTCGTAGCTTGTAGGCACAATTACTGGTGTAATTACTAACGGCTTCTTTTAATTCCTCTAGACTGGTTATGGCCTTGCTGAAGGAGCGAGAGGTACAAATATTCTTTTTTCTGCTAGCATTTTGTTCTAGGGGGAAACAAGGTGTTCCTCTTAGCTCTTTGACCATTCTCAACCCCACCACAGATAAGCGTCTTTTTATCCAACTATCGTCGGCACAACAAAGGTCATAGGCACTTAGTATGCCAACGCTTTTTAGCATTCTAGCATGGCGCCGACCTACACCCCATAGTTCTTCTACGGGCAACCACTTTAGGGCGCGTTGAATAAGCTTAGGGCTTTGCAATACGAACACACCCGAAGAGGTATGTTTTTTGGCAATAAGACCGGCCACTTTACATAGCGTTTTGGTAGGGGCAATGCCAATGGAAATGGGAATACCAGTGTATTGTTTCACCTTTTGTTTTAGGGCCATGCCTTTTTCTAGGGGGGTCCCTTCACTTGAAAAATCCATAAAGGCCTCATCAATAGAATACACCTCCATGGCTTTTACCTCTTGTTGGATGGTGCTCATGACGCGTTTGGACAAATCGCCATACAAGGTGAAGTTGGAAGAGAACAGCTGTATGTTATGTTGTTCAATGAGTGTTTTAACCTGAAAGACAGGAACGCCCATTTTTATGCCAAGAGCTTTTGCTTCGTTGCTACGAGCGATGACACAACCATCATTATTGGACAGTACCAAAATAGGTTTTCCTTCTAATTGCGGCTGAAAAACACGCTCGCACGAAGCGTAAAAGTTATTACAGTCAGCGAGTGCTAGCATTGGCTTTATGTATAATAAACGTTACTACACCCCATACCTGAAAATTCATTTCTTCTGTGATTTTTATGGGGCGATAATTGTCATTAGCTGGCATAAGGTACAGCTCGTTTTCGTTTTTCTTGATGCGCTTTACCGTAAATTCGCCATTCACTACAGCCAGTACAATATCATTGTTTTTGGGTGTTAGGGCTCTATCCACCACCATAACATCCGAACTATGAATACCAGCATCAATCATAGAGTCGCCAATAGCTCGCACACAAAAAGTGGCCGAAGGATGTTGAACTAAATAGTCGTGGAGGTTCAAATCCATATCCAAATAGTCGTCGGCGGGAGAAGGAAAACCTGCCGGAACAGTATCGCCATACAACGGAATACTGTTCAAATCGATGTCTTCAATAGCATAAAATTGAAGCTTTTTGTTGGTATTTAAATACTTAAACTTCACTTGTTAGGGTTGTTAAAAGGATAAAGTTAGCTCAAAAAAGAACAAAAATGACTGAAAATTAAAATTTTTAATAGCGGCATTCACTAGATAACACATAGAAAAAAAGAGCTGTGTATAAAAAAAAATTACAAAAGTTATACAAAAAATATATATGTTTGTAGTATTAACTAATTTAAATTAACAAGTTATGCTATTAGAAATTCAAACAATGAGCCCAACAGATTATGTTGGCTTTACGTTTTTTATCGGCTACATGGCCATGTTTGCCGCATCAGTATTCTTCTTTGTAGAAAGAGGAAGTGTTAATGATAAGTGGAAGCTATCATTACTTATTTCGGGTTTAATTACGGGTATTGCCGCCGTGCACTACTTCTACATGCGTGATTATTACCTAGCAACGGGAGACAATCCCACGTTTTTTAGATACGTAGACTGGACCTTGACCGTCCCATTAATGTGTGTAGAGTTTTATCTACTTACTAAAGCGGCTGGCGCAACAAAAAGTCTATTGTGGAAACTAATCATTGCTTCTGTATGGATGTTAGTCGCTGGTTACATCGGTGAGTCATTCAACCCAGAAGGTGGTGATACGGCACATTCAGTAACATGGGGTGTATTGTCAACTATTGGTTACATCTACATTCTTTACACTGCTTGGTTTGGTGAAGTCGCACAATTGGCTGAGAAGAGTGAATCTGAAGTAGTCAAGAAAGGTGTTCGTACACTAGCTTGGTTTGTATTAGTAGGATGGGCTATCTATCCAATCGGATATATGTGTATGGACGGCGGATGGTTAAACACAGCATTGGGCTGGGGATCACAAAACGTTGATCTATGGTACAACATTGCTGATGCTATCAACAAAATTGGTTTTGGTTTAGTGGTCTATAATATAGCTGTTACTGAATCAAAATAAACAAACTGTTTTTTGGTTAACTAAAGCAGACTGGATGGCCACATTCAGTCTGCTTTTTTTTTAATTAGATGAATCGATTTACATTCATATTTCTTGTTTGCATTTATGCTCTTTTTCTGATCTATCAGGCATTTGTTGAAATATCAATCGAGTATCAGCTAGTAGCGGCATCTATTCTTATTTTGTTATTTGGTATTCCGCATGGTGCCATAGACCATATTTTGTTTTTTCGAAAAAGAACGATGTCACAACTACAATTTTATTCCATTTACTTGGGACTCATTGTGTGTTTTGTTGTCTTATGGCTTTGGCAGCCCTTATTGAGTTTTGTTTTGTTTTTATTGTTGTCGGCCTACCATTTTGGAGAATCGCAATTGGTAGATATTAGACTATTAAGAGGTCGTTTTAAACCCCTTATTTATTTTAATTGGGGCTTGGCTTTGCTGGCGACTTTGGTGTACTACAATAGCAGTGAGTTGATTGAGATAACAGCTTTTTTTCAAGATACGGAGGACTTTGCATCAGTGTATAACGAAGGTGTATTGATTTACTTTTTTCTTTTTGCTAATGCAGTCAATTTGGGTACCTTAATTTATCTTTACATCAAGGATAAAATAGCCCTTCGACGCTTTTCTTCAGAGCTTTTTTTGATTGTTCTTATTCACTTGACCTTTTTCTTGTTTCCTTTTATTATTGGTTTTTCCTTATATTTTGTGGTGCTTCATTCCATGCTGGTTATGCATCAAGAATATCTATTTTTTAAAGCAGAAAACAAGACCTTTTCGGTGTTTCAATTTATCAAGTTGTTGTTGCCCTATTCTCTTTTGAGTATTGTTTCTACGACTTTACTTTTGCTGATGTCATATTGGGGCTACATCAAGCTGTCTGTTCCCTTTTTGGCCATCATCATCATTTCGGTCATTACCTTACCTCATGCTATTGTAATGACTATTTTTTACAATAAATAAGGACTATGAATCAAGGTGTCGACTTAAGACTTTTTCTAGTTTTCGATCACTAGTACCGCCCCAGTGTTCCACCACTTGACCTTCGTTGTATAGATAGAAATACGGAAAGTAAGGCGGTCTTATTTCTTCGGGCATATCTTCTTGCATAATGTATCGAAAGCCCAAGGAACGTTTTTCGGCTTCTGCTTTAACAATTGGTTCAAAGGTTTTACAAGGGCCACAACCAAGTTTTTTTATCATTACAATTTCCATAGGTTCGTTATTTTTTTAAAAGAACAAAGATACGAAATACGAAAAGAAGTTATTGGCAATTTCGACAGATTCCAAACACATTTAGCTCTGTGCGAGATACTTTAAAACCCTTTAAATCAACAGGCATTATATTTGAATCTATACACAAGGTATCGTCACAATTTGAGCAGTGAAAGTGTAAGTGTTCGTGTTGGTGGCCTGAAGCGTTGCATGAGTCTAGGCATAAGGCATATTTTTTTTCATTGACTAATGCTATTTCATGTAAAATACCATTTTCAACAAAGAACTTAAGGGTTCTGTAGAGAGTAATTCGGTCGAACTGTTTGAGGTCTTTTTCAATCTCCTTTACACTTTTGGCCGGAGTATTCGGACTAAACAAATCTAGTACTCGCTGTCTAAATGGCGTGATTCTAACTTTAGTTGTATTCATTTTGTAACATTAATAATTTACGTCTATATTTGCAACATTGTTGCAAATATTATGTCAAAGACAATTTTTTCTCTTTTATTTCCTTTGTATTTGATGTCTCAGACTGATGGGTTAGTGACCGATAGCAACTTAAGGCCTATTCCAAACGCTGACGTTTTAATTGTATCCACATCAACTTTGGTAAAAACAGCAGATGATGGCACCTTCATTATCGAGCACGACATTCCGTCAAATACCATTCTTTACATCAGCAAAGAAGGATATAAAAGTAAAACAATTACCTACTCATCACAAGAAAAATTGACGATAATGCTTTCCAAACTTCATGTCAACATCAATGAAGTAGAGGTGTCTTCTATCAATTACAAACTATCATCTAATCAAACCATCAATATTCAGTCCAAGAAACTTTCTCAACTAAACGGCTCTAGCTATAATTTGGTGGAGAGTTTGTCAAATTTAAGTGGTGTGGAACAACGAAGCACGGGTAATGGTATCCGAAAGGTGGTGGTTAGAGGGCTTTCTGGTATGCGCGTAGTGACTTTGCTAAATGGAACACGCATAGAAAATCAACAATGGGGATCAGATCATGGCATTGGATTTACCGATTTAGGTATTGGAAAAGTAGAAATGGTCAAAGGGCCGTCATCCATCATTTTTGGTGCTGATGCTCTTGGAGGAGCCATTTATTTTTCGGACGAAGCATTTGTTGCCCCACAACAATTGAAGACTCATTTAATCACGCAGTTTGAATCGGCATCGATGCTGTTCAACAACCAAATTGGGCTAAAGTGGTCCACCAATACTTTAAAAACCAACACCTACATAGAATATGGTAGTGCCGCCGATTATATCTTACCTGATGCTACCTATTTGTTTAATTCTAGATATTCCAATTTTGGGCTTAAAACAGCCATTGGCTACAGTGCCAAAAACTGGGTGCTCAATGCTAAGTATCAATACAGTCAAAATATGATGGGAATACCTGCTCATTCGCATGATGCTGAGCCTACCCTCAATCAATTAACCTCCAATTCGCAAAAGAGAAATCCTACGCGGCCTACTCAATTCAACACCCTTCATGTTTTAAATGTAGATAATCACTTTTATTTTGGAAAAAGTAATTTGAAAGTTATGTTAGGCAATTCGATCAACAGGCTAGAAGAATTTGAAGCATGGACTGTTCCAGAAATAGATGTTTACCTAAACACTACGCAACTAAACCTTATTTATTCTAGAGCCATTACTCAGTCTTTAAGTTGGAAGGTTGGCACTCAATCCAGCTACCAAGTAAATGATAACCAACAAGCCCGAACCCAGTTGGTTCCAAACGCAAATACCACAGATGTCGGCTTATACTCCCTTTTAGAATATGTTTCTCCCAATCAGCTATCTTCACAGCTGGCTCTTAGAGGAGATAACAGACGCATTGCCCTAAAAGATGACACTTTCTCTAAAGACTATAACGCTTTAAGTCTGTCCTTAGGAGTTGCCAAACAGTGGGAAAATCATCATCTAAGAATGAGTTTTTCTACGGCCTTCCGAACCCCACACTTTTACGAATTATTGGCCGATGGCGTACACCATGCTACAAGGCGATATGAAGTTGGCGACCCTCAGTTAAAAACTGAAAAGGGCAATCAGTTAGACTTGATATATGAATGGACCAGTAATCACCTTGGATTTAACATCAATCCATTCTATCAGCAAATTAGTGATTTTATTACACTAACTCCTAAAGACAGTGCCATAAAAAATGTCCCGCTTTATCATTACGAGCAGTTGGAACAAGTTACTCTCAAAGGCATTGAGTTAAACCTACATTATCACCCTCATTTTGTTCATCAACTACACATTGATCATAGCATTTCTATTATTGAAGGAAAAACACAGCAAGGAGATTTTTTAGCTCTGATGCCACCCAACAAGTTTCAATCTAACTTAAAATATATATTTGACAAACCCCACTTAAATCTCGATAATATTTTTGTAGAACACGCTTTCTATATGGCACAAGATAAGGTGGCAGTCAATGAAAGCCCATCCGATCCATATGGATTGCTGCATGCCGGCATTACCTTTTCATTTAGTCGAAAAACTAAATTTAATATCACTGGAGGAGTTAAGAACATTATGAACAAAAGCTACGTTCCACACCTTTCCAGCTTAAAAAGTTATGACATCCCTCATTTGGGACGATCATATTTTGTGAAACTAATTACGAATCTTTAAATGTATTAAAAATGAAAAAATTATCATTAATTCTATTTGCAGGTGTTTTGTTTTCATGCTCTGATTCTGACGATTGTCATGAGTGCCATATTGCTTGGCAAAACGCTCAAAACCAAGAGGTTGAGGTAGAGATAGGTGAGTTCTGTGATTCCGCTTTATCGGATGTAGAGGCCAATGGCTACACCTTAGCTTCAGACCAAATTGTCGGTAATGATACGGTTCCTGCAGGTGATTATCCTGGCACAGATATTCACTGTGAAGAACACGATCACTAATAGCCACCCATTAACGATAAAAAAGCTCAACAGTCATGTTGAGCTTTTTTTATTTAAATACATTACTTTTGCACCATGAAAAATTACCTAACATTCATTTTATTTTTCGTATCTTTTTTAACCTTTGCTCAACGTCCCAACATGGGCAATTTTGGGGGTAAAAACGCTGCTTTGCACAATGGACAAATCAGTGGAAAACTTGTCGATGCCAAAACCGGTGATGAGCTTGCTTTTGCAAACGTCCGATTGTTTAGAAAAAACGATATTCTCTTAGAAGGTACTGTAACGGATGAAAGAGGGGTTTTTCAATTTACCAACCTAGGTTATGCCGACTACTATTTTTTAGTCAATTATATGGGCTATGAAGAAACAAGAGTTGATGTTTCCCTCAATAAAAACAAGACTTTCGTTTATTTGAAAAAAGTACGTGTTGAGCCATCTGCCGTCAACCTCAATGAAATTACCATCAACGAAGATAGACCAGTGTATGAAAGTAAGATGGAGAAAATCGTATATAATGCCGAAAACGACATGAATGAAGGTTTGGATGATGCTACCGATGTTCTCCGAAAAACACCTTTACTGTCGGTCGATTTAGAAGGAAACGTTAACCTGAGAGGGTCTTCTAACATTAAATTTCTAGTCAATGGAAAGGAATCGACTTTTTTCTCTAACGACGCTGCTGATGCCTTACAAATGATTCCAGCTGAACAGATAAAAAGTGTAGAAGTCATTACCAGCCCCACTGCCAAATATGATGGAGAGGGAAGTGCTGGTATCGTAAATATTATTACCCAACAAAAGAAAATTTCGGGATTTAAGAGCACCATTAACGGTTCGGTTGGAACGCGTGTTAACAAGCAATCGTTAGATGTCAACTACGGAAAAGGAAAATTTGGATTTTCGGCCAGAGGAAGAGTACGCTACGGATGGCCCTTGGAAGGAGAGCAAACCTATCATCGCCTTAATTATAATGACAATACCACCCTTACGAAAAATGCCAAAACAAAAGGTCAATGGATTGGTTTTGGCGGAACGTCTGAAATGTACTACGACATTAATCCCTATAACAGCGTTGTAACCAGCGTACAGTTTAGAGGAAATAGACAAACCAACAAGGAGTGGGCCAACGATAGCTCCTACAATGTCATTTTGGATAATAATTTCTTAGACAACTTGGCGTATCAAATTGACGACACAAGCCGTCATACCGATTCAAAAAACCTCATGTTGGGTTATGAATGGACAACGGATTATGTCAAAAAATTTGCAAACCATGAAGATCGAGAACTTCGACTGGCTTTTCAGTTAGGTGGCGATATTTCCGATCAAGACAATTACGTATATCAAATGTATGTCAATGGGTCTCCTACTGACAGCATCATCAACAAAAACGATGGAAGCCCATTATCATACACCTACCAATTAGATTATACTCATCCATTTAAAGATAAGCACACCATTGAGGTAGGGGGCAAATATATTAATCGAAATTACGTCAATAAGTACTCCACTTTCCAATCCATTTACATTCAGCCCTTCGAACAGTTCGACTATACTCAAAATGTAGCATCTCTCTATTTATCTGCCAAATGGCAATTGAACAAAGATTGGGGTGCCGTTACAGGTTTACGCGCAGAAAACACCGTCATTGCTGGACAGTGGAACTCACAAGTCAATGGTATTTGGACAATGAACGATAAAGGTAGTTTTGAAAATGAATACACCACCCTTTTACCCAGCTTTGTTCTTACCAGACAATTGGATATGATGAAATCCATCAAAGCAAGCTACAGCAAACGAATTTTTAGACCGGGAATGCGCTACATCAACCCTAACTCTTCTTATTCGGACATTTACTCTCAAGAAGAAGGAAACCCACAACTAAGCCCTGAATTAATTCATCAATTAGAAGTAGGTTACAATAGTTTTGCTAGAAAATACAAAGGCAGTTATTACCTTTTTGCAAAACAGTCCTACGACCTTATCGAATCCACTGTTCGATTGGATGGTGATACGGTAATCACATCCTACCGAAATATTGGTGAAAACCTGTCCATAGGACTCAATTATTATGGCTCTATTACACTTGGCGATGCTAACTTAAGAGCTGGTTTTAATCTTTATACCTATCAAACCACTTCTGAAGATATTGGCCGCATCCTTATCAACTGGAACATGGGAGGAAATTACGATTTGGGTAAGGGCTATAAAGCCGAAACATTTGGGTTTTTCAGACCTCCCAACCAAACGGCACAAGGTTATGTTCCTGGATTTTCCATGTTCTCTCTTGGGTTCAAAAAAGAATTTAACAACAAAAGAGGGTCTATTGGCTTACGCTTTATTGAGCCATTTAAAAAGTTCAAATCGTTCGAAACAGAACTCGAAGGAGACGACTTCTACGTTTACAATAACAGAAACGTTGTCTTTCGCTCCATAGGAATTAGCTTTAAGTATACCTTTGGACAACTGAAGTTCGATGCCATAAAAGACCGTAACAACATCAAAAACGATGACTTAAAAGACGGTGGCGATGGAGGGGGTGAGTTTTAATTTCATTAATATTGATCCAACAGAAATTTTATTAAGTCGGTAGTTGTTACGATACCCACCAATTCCTGACCATCAAGCACTGGCAAAGAATGAAACTCACTTGTATATAAAATCTCAGCAACCTCATGAATAGTGTCATCTTTTTGGATGACTTTTAGATTTTTTGTCATGACCTGTTCGATGCTAAACTCATTATAGATAGTTGTAGTCAATTGGTCGCCATCTACAGGATTGACAAAAGAAATTTTTTGTAAATCGACTTTACTTATCATACCAATAACCTCTTTTCCTGAAACGACTGGAATGTGTCGAATTTTTTTCTCGTTGAGAAGGACTTCTACGTCATTAAGGGATTGAGTTTTATTGACAGTGACTACCTCACTACTCATAATCTTGGAAACAGGTGTTCGTTTTTTCATGATTTTCAAATAATTATTAATTTATAATTTATGGTCGACCAATTTAGCCCATTATCCAGACAAAAACTATGATTTAAATCATAGTTTCAAGCACACATTTTTTGGTTCGGTAAAAAACTCCAAAGATTTAAAGCCTCCTTCGCGACCAACACCAGAGTCTTTCATGCCACCAAAGGGAATTCGTAAATCACGCATCATCCAAGTATTTAGCCACACTAATCCAGCATCTATTGACGCCGCTACACGGTGTCCTTTGCTAATGTCAGAAGTGAAAATACTAGCCGCTAACCCATATCGGGTGCTGTTGGCCATGTCAACCACTTCCTTTTCATTGTCAAAGGGCATGATACTGACCACAGGACCAAAAATCTCTTCTTGATTGGTTTGACAGCTGTGACTTAATCCGTCAATGATGGTCGGAGCTATATAGTAGCCCTCTTTTAAATCGCCATCTAAAATTACTCGATGACCCCCATACAAAATACGTCCACCTTCCTTTTTGGCGAGGTCAATCTTTTCAAGAATATTATGCATGTGATTTTTTGAAACTACAGCGCCGAGGTCATTGTTTTCAGAAGGGTCACCAACGGTAAGTTCTTTCGTTTTTTCTACCAATGCCGCTTTGAATCGTTCAAAAATAGAGGCCTCTACAAACAACCTTGAGCCACATAAGCAGATTTGTCCTTGATTTCGGAAGGCCGCTTTGACTGCCATAGCCACGGCTTCATCAAAATTGGCATCAGCAAAAATGATGGTGGGGTTTTTGCCACCCAACTCCAATGACAGTTTTTTGAACATGGGAGCTGCCACTTGGGCAATTTTTGCTCCAGTTATGGTACCTCCAGTGAATGAGATAACGGGAACTTCTTGATGACTGCTAATAGCAGCACCTACCTTATGGCCATAGCCATGAACAATATTTAAAACGCCTTTAGGAAAACCAACCTCTTGACATATTTCACCTAAGAGGTAGGCCGTAAGAGGCGTCACTTCGGAAGGTTTCGCTACCACAGTATTGCCGGCGGCCAAAGCAGGAGCTATTTTCCAAGTAAAAAGATAAATGGGCAAATTCCATGGCGAAATACAACCGACTACTCCTATTGGCTCACGCAAGGTGTAGTTGAGGGCTTGGCCATCCATATCGTGAAGTTGAGAGGCAAAATGTAAAGAGGCTGTAGCAAAAAAACGTAGGTTCTCTGATGCTCTTGGAATATCGACTTGTTTAGCGAGCCATTCTGGCTTGCCGTTGTCTATACTTTCGGCCTTTACCATTTCATCAAATCGAGTAGCAATACCATTGGCTAAACGCATAAGGTGGTCATGGCGTTCTTGTTTGCTAAGCTTACTCCAAATTGGAAATGCCCTTTTTGCGGCATCTACTGCTAATTCAACATCACGCTCATCGCTGTCTGGAATAAGGGAAAAAACACGTCCGTTTATAGGGCTTTCATTGTCGATAAATTGCTTTGAAACGGGCTCAAGCTGTTGACCGTCAATAAAGTTGAGTAATGTTTTCATAAAATAATTTTAAAGAGTTCCTGTTCGTCCTCCATCCACGGGTAGGTTGATACCATTTATGTAGCTAGCTGCTGGCGAACACAAAAACGCAATGGCATTGGCCACTTCTTGGGCCTGTCCAAACCGTTGGGCTGGAACGCTAGATAGCATTTGCTGAGCGATGTGATTCTCTGAAACGTTTTGGCTTTGAGCTTTTTTAGCAATTAGCGATATCAAGCGATGGGTGTTGGTGAAGCCAGGCAACACATTGTTAACGGTAATACCATGACCTCCTAATTCGTTGGCCATGGTTTTGGCCCAACTAGCGACTGCACCTCGAATAGTATTAGAGACACCCAAACCATTAATAGGCACTTTTACAGACGTTGAAATAACATTGACAATTCGGCCAAAACAGCTCGATTTCATATGGGGAATAACGGCCTGGCTAAGCAGTTGGTTACACAAGACGTGCATACCAAAGGCCTTTTCAAAGTCCTCTGGATCAGCTTCAGTAATAGGCCCTCCAGGGGGTCCTCCAGTATTGTTTATAAGAATATGAATAGCGGATTCTTTTAACTGTCGGGCAACCTCTTTGATCGTGTTTAAGTCAGAAAAATCGGCACGCAAAAAAGTATGATGTTGACCTTGAGAGGTGTTCAAAGTGGATAACGCAGACGTTAGCGCTTCTTCATTTCTAGCTACTAGGATTACACGTGCGCCTAATTCAGCTAACGTTTGTGCTGTAGCCAACCCAATTCCTTGAGTACTGCCACACACCACCGCATTTTGGTCCGATAAGTCTATATTCATAGAATCAAAAATAGCCAAATTTGTGTAAATTGCCAGTTGAACGAAATCATCATTTATGTCATTCAAACAACCATTCAACTTACACCAGTGGATCGACGACAACAGAGAGTTACTTAAACCCCCAGTAGGAAACAAAAATTTATACGTAGAATCTGGCGACTATATTGTAATGATTGTTGGTGGTCCAAATTCAAGAAAAGATTACCATTACAATGAAACTGAAGAGTTATTTTATCAACTCAAGGGTGATATTATTGTTAAGGTTCAATATGAAGGAAAAGCGGTTGAAATTCCAATCAAAGAGGGTGAGATGTTCCTTTTACCTGGAAAAATTCCACATTCTCCAATTAGGCCAGAAGGGTCAGTTGGCTTAGTTATTGAAAAGAAAAGAGGAGAAAATGATAAAGACGGATTAATGTGGTTTTCAGAGACAGCAAATCACCTTTTGTATGAGGAATATTTTCACTTAACAAATATTGAAAAAGATTTTTTACCTGTTTTCAAAAGGTTTTATTCCAATGAAAAGCTCAGAACGTGTCCAATTACTGGCGAAGTGATGGAGGCAGACGATAGGTACATATAATTCCACAGTATGCGTATTAACGGACATGGACATATTCTTCCGGAGCCCTCTCAGATTCCACAGTTCATGAAGGATAAGAGACTTTTTTGGATTGACGATGACAAAAAGTTTATGCGACAAGCTGATTGGTCAAGACCCATCAATGACACGGGCTTTTTTCTTAATGAAAAAATGGAATGGATGGACCAATTCAATATCGACCATGCGGTGATGTTGTGTTTATCGCAGCTATATTGTAATGGCTGGTCGGAACAAGATTGCATAGATGGAATTCGATTTCAGAATGATTTTAACGCTTCTGTTCAAAGTGAGCATAGACAAAAGTTTACTTGTGGATTTGTGGTTCAACCATTGTATACAGACCATGCCCTAAAAGAGATCGATCGTTGCGTGAATGAGCTGGGTTTAAAATTACTGTGTCTTCCCTCACATTTTATCAATTCAAGGGGTGAGTGGCTGTCGGTTGCTGAAGCGGATGTCGATCCTATATTCGATTTAGCCAATGAATACGGCTTAGCACTCCAAATTCATCCATACGACGGCGAGAAAATGATAGCTCTAAAAAATCAATACTGGCGATTTCATTTGGTTTGGATGATGGCACAATGTGCCGATACCCTACATCTTTTTACTCTTAGAGATTTGCCCAATAAATTTCCAAATATACGAACCAGCTTTGCACATGGTGGAATGTTAGGAATTGCCAATTACGGGCGGAGAATACAAGGATTTGATGGAAGGCCAGATATCTTTGAACGCTTCGAAGACCCACGAAAAACCTTAGGACATAAAAACCTTTACTTTGACACCTTGGTTCATGATTCCTATACGTTAGATTTATTAAAAAAGCGCGTTGGTGTTAGTCAAATAATAATGGGCTTAGACGATCCCTACCCATTGGGTGAAATGGATGGTATTGGAACTTCATATCCTGGAAGAGTCTTGGATTATGCCATAGAAATAGGCATCCTTAATCAACAAGAAGGAAATGACATATGGCACAAAAATGTCCTTGACTGGTTGGGCCTTAAAGAAACAGACTTTTTACAATAAATGAATTACATTTGCTGTACATTAAACCGTCTTATACATGAGTGATGCTATAAAGCACGAATGCGGAATTGCTTTCCTTCGATTACGACAACCTTTAGACTATTATCTTCAAAAATACGGCACTCCTCTTTACGGCATCAATAAAATGTGTTTGTTGATGGAAAAGCAACACAACAGAGGACAAGACGGCGCTGGTTTAGCTACCATAAAATTAGACGTTCCACAAGGTAGTCGTTACATTAGCCGAAAACGTTCCAATGCTAGTAAACCCATCCAACACTTGTTTGACCATGTCAACAAACGCTTTGTTCAATTACAAAAAACTGATCCAGAAAAGTTCAATGATATTCGCTGGCTACAAGAAAATGTGGCCTTCACTGGCGAAGTCCTTCTTGGGCATCTGCGCTACGGCACCTATGGAGGAAACGGCTTAGAACAGTGTCATCCCTTTTTGAGGCAAAACAACTGGCGAACTCGAAGTTTGGTATTGGCAGGAAACTTTAATATGACCAATGTCGATACTCTTTTTAATCAATTAGTTGAATTGGGTCAGCACCCCAAAGAGAAAGCCGATACGGTAACAATATTAGAACGAATTGGACACTTTTTGGATGTTGAAAACGACCGAATCTATTACGACCATAAAGAGCAATACAGCAAGAAAGATATTTCTAACGTTATAGCTCGCGATATGAACGTGGAAGACGTCCTTAAAAATTCGTCCAAACACTGGGACGGGGGCTATGTCATTAGTGGCATCATTGGTCACGGCGATGCTTTTGTCTTGAGAGATCCTTCTGGAATACGTCCTGCCTACTACTATGCTGACGACGAAATTGTTGTAGCTACCTCTGAAAGACCCGTTATACAAACCGCTTTTAACGTCCCTGCAGATAGTATTCAAGAAGTGAAGCCAGGCCATGCCCTCATCGTAAAAAAAGACGGCAGTATTAAGAAGGTAGAGATACTTCCTCCGCTAGAAAGGGCTTCCTGCTCGTTCGAACGCATCTATTTTTCCAGAGGAAACGACCAAGATATTTATCAAGAACGCCTACAACTGGGTAAAAATCTATGCCCGACCATTTTGGAGCATATTGACAATGACCTTCACAATACCGTATTTTCTTACATTCCCAATACGGCTGAGGTATCCTATTATGGTGTGCTGAAAGGAATGGACGAAGTGCTCAACAAGCATAAAACAAAAGCCATTTTACAGTTAAAAAACCCCACGGCTCAAGCCATGGAATCAATAATGTCGGCTAGGGTAAGGGCAGAAAAAATTGCCATCAAAGACGCGAAACTCAGAACCTTCATCACCCAAGATGACAGTCGGGACGATTTGGTAGCCCACATCTACGACGTGACTTATGGAACGGTACAACCCACCGATCATTTGGTAATGATTGACGACAGCATCGTTAGAGGAACCACATTGAAACAAAGCATTCTTCGAATTTTGGATCGCTTAAACCCCAAAAAGATAGTCATTGTATCGTCTGCTCCACAAATACGCTACCCCGATTGTTATGGCATCGATATGGCCAAACTGGGCGACTTCATTGCTTTTCAGGCAGCCATCGCTTTGTTGAAAGAAAGCGGTCAAGAGCATATTATTGAACAGGTTTACCAAAAATGCTTGAAGGATGTGAGCAGCGTTCAAAGCAAGGCAACAAACCACGTCAAAGCCATTTACAAGCCATTTAGTGCCTTGGAGATATCCCATAAAATTGCTCAGCTTTTACGTCCTGAACAGATTAATGCCGAGGTATCGGTCATTTACCAAACCATAGAAGACCTACATACTTCTTGCCCCAACCATAAGGGCGATTGGTATTTTACGGGAGATTATCCTACTCCTGGAGGAAATAGGGTCGTTAACAAATCGTTTATTAACTACATTGAAGGAAGAAACGAAAGGGCCTATTAATCCCATTTTTTTGCTTCTATTCATTAAATCACTAACTTGCCAACCATTAAAGCCCTTAATAAGTGAGTTTTAGTTATTAATTAAAAATTACTTAAAATGAAAAAATTCCTCCTACTTTTACTTCTACCAAGTATAGTATTGGCACAAGACTCCGAAAGCTTACAGATAAAAAAACCTCGCAAGCTATTTGTAGAGATAAAGCAAGGGCTACTTTTACCCTCAATTGGTTTAAAATACAAAAACAAGAAAGGCGATTATTGGAATGTAGGACTTCATTCTTATGATGTTAACTTTGCAAAAACAATTGTAGGCACAAAAATAGCTGGTACTATTGATGGCTTTTTCTTCGCCCCTTCTTTGTATCACTGGATGTATATTTCATACGATCAAAAAATACAACAAAGACTATTTTTAGAACACGGTGCAAATTTAACTATTTTAGCCTTTAAAGATGACTTCTATTTCCCTTCAATAGGTCTTCATTCAGGGATATATTATGGCAATCGAATTTCTGTAGGTTTGAAGCTAGGTCTTGCCTTCAACACCAACCATTCAAACCATAAATTCACTATGGTGGCCTACTTTTTTCCAAAAATTAAACTTAGAATATGATGAAAAAACTCCTCCTACTTTTACTTCTGCCAAGTATAGTATTGGCACAAGAAGACAAAAAACAAATCGATTTGAACCTATCCGACCTGCCCAATGGTGTTTATCGTGCTTGTATATGAAAAGTAGCGGATTTTATACACTAACTTTTCGGATTATTACAGACTTTAAATTTATAAAAACGACTTTAGATTTAGCACTTAAACCGCTATTTTTTATATACGTTGTTGGCACACGTTTTTTTATTTCATTTTTTATTATAAATTTGTAACCATTGTATAAGGTTGTGTAATATGGTTATAAAAGATTATTATTCGCTTTCGGAAGCGGCAAGAGTATTAGGTAAAAGTAAAGAAACTTTACGAAGATGGGACAGAGATGGCAAGTTAGATGCTGTTCGAGAACCAGTGAGTAATTATAGAGTTTATAGAAAAGAGGATATTAACTCTTTAATAGAACCTTTGCTAACGGAAATAGATAATAATATTGACAATACCGAACTTCCACATAAGAATTATAAGGTTTTAGAATTATTCGCTGGTGCAGGAGGTCTAGCCATTGGATTAGAGCAATCTGGTATTAAATGTGCTGCTTTAAATGAAATTGATAAATGGGCTTGTGAAACTTTAAGAGAGAATAGACCAAATTGGAATGTTTTAGAAGGAGACATTAAAGATTTTGATTTTAGGAAATATGAAAATCAAGTTGAAATTGTAACTGGAGGTTTTCCTTGTCAGGCTTTTAGTTACGCTGGAAAAAAGTTGGGTTTAGAAGATGCTCGCGGAACTTTGTTTTACGAATTTGCAAGAGTAGTAAAAGAAGTTAATCCATTAATTTGTGTAGGAGAAAACGTTAAAGGTTTGCTTTCACACGATAAAGGAAAAACACTTGAAGGAATGATTTCTATTTTAGATGAAATCGGATATAATGTTGTTCCAGTTCAGGTTTTAAAAGCAATAAATTATAACGTGCCTCAGAAGCGCGAAAGATTAATTTTAGTTGGAATTAGGAAAGATATTGAAGTTGAGTACGAATATCCAACACCATATAATGTGATTTATAATTTGTCTGACGCTCTCAAAAAAGGAGAGTTATACGATACAAATGTTCCTAAATCAGAAGGTTCTAAATATCCAGAACATAAAAAAAAGATTTTAGATTTAGTTCCTCCAAAAGGTTATTGGAGAGACTTGCCGATTGATATTCAAAAAGAATATATGGGTAAAAGTTTTTATTTAGGTGGAGGAAAAACTGGTATGGCAAGAAGAATAGGTTGGGATGAGCCTAGTTTGACTTTAACTTGTAGTCCAGCACAAAAGCAAACAGAAAGATGTCATCCAGTTGAAACACGTCCTTTTACGGTGAGAGAATATGCTAGAATTCAGACATTTCCAGATGATTGGAATTTTGCAGGTTCAATTTCACAACAGTATAAACAAATTGGAAATGCTGTACCTTGCAATTTAGGAAAAGAACTAGGCTACTCTATTGTAAAATTTTTAAATCAAGTTTATTCAAAGTCAAATAAATCCGAATCTTCTATTTCTTTAGCTAAAGCGATATAACCTTTTTTGAAAAAATCTTCTGTGTCCAAACCTAATATCATTTGGTCAAGATTAGAAACTAACTTTTTATAGAAGTTTTTATATCCTGTAAGTCTGTGCCAAAACTCTTTACCAATTATTACAGGAAATTGTTTATCAATCTTTTGATAATGCTGACTTAATTGGTCTTCTTCTCCATAAAGGACACCTAGAATTAAATCTGAATTATTCAAGTTCATTGAATTCGTTCTAGCTAAATTGGTAACTGTTGTGAATTTTTTTAGAAGAGGATTTACATCCTCGGAATTTATGGTATTAGGGCCTGACTTAAGTTGACACCATTTTTTCCTATTGTCAATTTTGTCTGTAAATTCAATATCCATTCCTTTTATTAACGAACCTTGAGCAAGTCCAAGTTCAACAAACATATTTTGAATTCGAGTTCCAAATGATGTATTTATGGAAGTTCCCAAAATTCTTGGATAATAAAGAGCTTTTGCAATACCGATTGGAGTAAAATTATCGTCAAATATTTTTGACAAATACTTAACAATTATCGGATTGATTTTATATGATTTAAGCTTAGAATGTGTTTTTAAAGAGTTTATCTTATGATTTTCAAAAATCTTCTCTTTAAAATATTCAGTAATTATTTTTAAAAGTTCATCTTCAGTCATTTTTCAAATATAAACTTTTCATTTTCCCTGGAATAAGTAATTTTTTAAATGTGTGCCAACTATTTACTTTAAACGGACGTTCGTATAGGGTCGTTAAAAACTAACCCCCACACCTAATGCTTTTTTCCTCAAGTTACTTTGAAAAAACATCTCCCCTCTTGAGAGGGGAGCAGATTAGCAAGGCTAATCGAGGGGTGTGTCCACAACCACTACCCAACAAAAAATAGCCCCAGCAAAATTGCTAGGGCTATTTATAATTTATAGAAACCTCTTTATTTCTTTGCAGTAGTATAAACGGTTCCTCTCCAGTAGAATTTAGTCTTAGGGCTACTGCCAAACTGCTCAACCGCTAAGTCAAAGGCCGAGCCAAACGAGTGCATTTCAATCACAGGAATTTCTTCACCCAAGTAATTAATAGTCGTTAGAGTATTAACAATAGTCAATGGGTCATTTTCCATCTCCTCTTGCTCTTTGGCAGCCAGTTCCTCTTCTGTAAGTGGCCTTGGTCTTTCGGGAGCAATAGTAATTTCGTTCATAATGTTTTGAGCCCCAGCAAATTTGTCAATGATAAATAGAATGTAGCGCGCATCGACAGAAATGGTACGCTGAATATCGTTTTCAAAGGCAATATCGCCACTCATAGCTTCCCAGTTGCCATCAAAGGCCGTACCAATAAGATCACCGTAGCCATTAAGCACCGGACTACCCGAGTTTCCTCCCGTAATATCATTGCCACTGATGAAGTTGATAATAAGGTCGCCGTTCTCATCGGCATAGCGTCCATAGTCTTTAGCATTGTACAGCTCTTCCAAACGTTCTGGCACCATAAACTCATCATCTGTATTATCTTTTTTAGCCATCAAGCCATCTAAGGTAGTAACGAAGTCATAATGCATGGCATCGCCAGGAACGTAATCGCCTACCTGCCCATAGGTCAAACGCATGGTGGAATTAGCATTAGGATAAAAAGTTTTATTCGGCATCATTTCCCTCAAACCAGCAATGTAAAGACGTTCTCCTTTAGCCAGTCGTTCACGAACAGACATGCGCTTATCGCGAATGGAGTTCATGTAGTGGTCAAAAATGGAGTTGAACATACGCACGGCATAGTCTTTCTCTAGTTTGTAAACCGATGGTTTTTCTAAAAATTTGAAAAATTTGCTTTGGCTCACAAAGGGCGATGTTTTGTACACATAAGCCGCAAATTTGTGCCAGTCACCTTTGGTATAATTATGTTTTCTGACTTTTTCAAAAGCGTCAGGTTGCTTACCGTAAGGCACGTTGTCGTTGTAAAGCTCTAAGAGCTCGGCGAACAAGTCTTGATCCAAATCTTTGTTGTAATCCTTAAAATGTTCTCTGGCAATGTCTTTCAATTCATTAATGGCCAAACGCTTGGCTTTAGGATCTTCTGGTAGATTTTTGATGGCGTCTTGTATTCTGTAAATGAAATAAAATACTTCGGCACCTTGAAAGACAGCTTCGTTGAGGTAAATTCGTACTTCATTAATTTTTTCGTTGTCGTAATAGGCATCGGCCAACAGGTCAAGTGCTTCGCCATATTTTTCAGATCGCGATTCGTCGGCATCTACCCAAGCATCAAACTGTGCTTCTAGGGCTTTCTTTTGATCATAGACCTTCATTCGCTTGAGCCCTTTAGTTTGTCCAATGTAGTACTTCCAATAGTTGGATGTTCTGGCATATTTGGAGGCGTACTGAATACGCACTTTTTCTTTGGCGTCCATGTGGGTGCGCATCACGGCCAACTTACGTTCTCTAATTTCTACAACGGTAGGGTTATATTGTTCAATGGCCTGATTGACTCCCCAAGAAGATAGATACCTATCTGTTGACCCTGGAAATCCCATAATCATAGAAAAATCACCTTGCTCAACACCGTCTAAAGAAATGGGGAAGTGGTGCTTGGGCTTGTAAGGGATGTTGTCTTCAGAATACTCGGCAGGTTTTCCATCGGGGCCACTATACACTCTAAATAAAGCAAAATCACCCGTATGTCTAGGCCACATCCAGTTGTCTGTATCGCCACCATATTTTCCTATGGATGAGGGTGGGGCGCCTACTAATCTTACATCGTTAAATGTTTCATAGACCATGAGGTAGAAATCATTCCCTCCAAAAAAAGATTTAACGCGAGCATTGTAGTGTGAGCTGTCGGTAGCTTCGGCTACAATTTCGGCCGATAATTTACGAATCACACCACTTCTTTCTTCGTCAGAAACGGTATCTAAAGCACTGTTCATTCGTTCGCTTACGTCTTCCATTCTAACTAAAAACGATACGAATAAATCCTCATTTTCAAGCTCTTGGCTTTTGTCCATGGCCCAAAAGCCATCGGTGAGGTAGTCGCTTCCTACTTTGGAATGCGATTGTATTTGTCCGTAAGCACAGTGGTGGTTGGTTAGCAAGAGTCCTTGATCGGAAATCATTTCGGCTGTACAAAAGCCACCCAAAGAAACCACGGCATCTTTGATGGACGAATTGTTGATGTCATAAATATCGCTAGCCGATAACTTAAGGCCTAAGTTTTGCATATCGGCTTCGTTGTCGGAAAGAAGTAGCGGGAGCCACATGCCTTCATCGGCTTTCACAGTAAGAAAACCAATAACCAGCGCTATGGTAATGGTAAATAGTTTTTTGAACATAGTTGTGTTTTTTGAAATAATTGGATTCCTGCAAAGAAAAGAAAAATTCCTAGCGGGAAGATTAATTTTTTTGAGAACTAATCAACAATGAAGTGTAGAAAAACAGCGTTTTTTTGTTTTTGCTATGCCCCATTTTTGTAGGATACTACAACGATGGACTTATGGCTTCTTCTATCTTTCGGTTTTTGATACTTTGTTCTATACCGTCCCATAGCTTTATACGTGCTTTTAGACAGTTAATCGCTACAGTTTTGGCTTCTTGCCATTTGTGGTCGTCTGTCCCACATAGCTCTTCAATCATCTGTAGGGCCAGGGGAGTATGAACTTCTTCATCTAGCTCAATGTGTCGATCGAGGTAATAACGGAATGTGTCAAGCTTGCCAGGAAAATGTGTGTCCAAATCGGTAACTATCGAACGGAACATATCAGGAATGAGGTCTTCTCTTCCAAAGGTGAACGCGGCGGCTATCTCGTGTAATTTGCCTCGGTGTATGATGTCAAAAGTAGTTTTGACAAATTCCAGGGTGTAGTCGTTTAGTTGATCTACATTGAATTTGAGTAATTCTTTGTGGGAATAGCCCGATAGTAGTCTTTTAATAAAACGTTCAACTTGTTCGGTATTGGCTTCGCACTGTTTCATGGCCTGTAAATACATTTCGTAGTGACTAGATGGATTACCTTCGATATCTATGTCACTTTCTTCTTCCAGTACAATCTCGTTGATGAGTCGGCGCGTTTTAGGGTTGCCAATGGGCATCCAAGGGGCATTCGTGCTGGTTAGACCATACTGAAGAGCTTTAAGCAAAGCCATAAAATCCCATACCGCAAACACATGTTGTTCCATTAAGATTTTAAGGTCGTCCAAATGACGCAGTTGCTGATAGACAGGATGGTCTAATAACAACTGCCTTAGAGGTAAGATGCCTTCTTTTATGTCAACTATTTTTGGATTCATTTTTTCTTGAATATAGGAACGGAGGAACAGGCCTCTCCGTACATTATACTTTTTGCTACGGGTCTCAATTTGTAGGTTATGGCTATGTAAGCAAATTCTGCAATTTTTAAATTGCTACATCCTTTGATAATAACTCGTTGGTCTTTGTATGGGCTAACATCTAAATTCATAATTATGGGCTGAAAAAGCAAACTTTCTAATTGCTCTAAGGTTCCTCTTACAACGGTTTTGGCATGTGGTGTGAGTGATGAAGCAATAAGCATGTAGGCCCATACAGGAACTGTGGCATCGACAGTACAGTCAATAGTAACGTGCTGGTTTTTGTACTGTGACCAATCGTGCTGTTTGACTTGTTCTCTAAAGCCTTTTTCTTTTAGAATAAGCTCTTCAAACAACCAGTATTTTAGATCTATGACAGTTCGCCTACCTTTGGGGTAAAACTCCTCCAAATCGAAAGTTATAAGACCGCTATTGGCTACTTTATTTACAATCTCATCAGTCATACTTACATCATTCCTAGCTCTAGCTTGGCTTCTTCACTCATCATGTCCTTATCCCATGGGGGGTCAAAGGTGATATTGACTTTTACATTACGTACTTCTTCCACCACTTTAACTTTTTCTTCGACTTCAACGGGTAAGGTTTCAGCGACGGGGCAGTTAGGTGAGGTTAAGGTCATTTCTATTTCAACGTCGCACTCTTCGCTGACTTGAATATCGTATATTAACCCTAACTCGTAGATGTTAACGGGAATTTCTGGATCATAAATTTGACAAATCCGCTCAACCACTTTTTCACCTATTGCTTGTAATTCGGCGTCTGTTTTCATAATTCTTAGTTTTTTGATTGGAACGCTAGAGCGTATAGTTTCATTTGTTTGACCATAGAAACCAAGCCGTTAGCACGAGTTGGCGAGAGTTGTTCTTTTAGTCCAATTTGATTAATAAAATCGGTATCTGCTTCCACAATATCGCTTGCAGACTGTCCAGAAAATGTCCTTACTAAAAGAGCAATGATGCCTTTAGTCATGATGGCATCGCTGTCGGCAGTATAAATGACTTTGTGGCCTTGCTGTTGGGCGTGTAGCCAAACCTGTGATTGGCACCCTTTGATGAGGTTGTCTTTCACTTTGTGCTGTGGGTCTATCAGAGGAAGTGATTTTCCCAAATCAATGATGTGTTCGTATTTGTCCATCCATTGATCAAACATATCGAACTCCTCAATGATGTCTTGTTGTATGTCTTGAATACTTGCCATAGTTAAGAAAGCATTTGTTGAGCTTTTTTTACTCCTTTTACTAGTCGGTCAATGTCTTGTTCATTGTTGTAAACGGCCAAAGAAGCACGTATAGTGCCTGGAATTCCAAAATTATCCATAATGGGTTGTGCACAGTGATGACCGGTACGGACGGCAATGCCTTGCTTATCCAAAATTACTCCTATGTCGTAGGGGTGCGTATGACCAACTAAAAATGAAATGACAGCGGTTTTATGTGGGGCCTGTCCAACGATACGCATGCCGTCAATTTTTAGTAATTCATCGGTGGCATAAGTGAGTATTGCTTGTTCATGTTGAGCTACTTTTTCCAACCCTAAGTCATTGAGCCAATCAATGGCGACTTTGAAAGCAATTCCACCAGCAATATTGGGAGTACCAGCTTCAAACTTATGTGGCAAATCGGCATAAGTAGTTTGTTCAAAACTTACTGTTGCAATCATTTCCCCCCCTCCTTGATAGGGAGGTAGTTGCTTCAATAGATGTTCTTTTCCATAGAGGACTCCAACGCCTGTTGGCCCATATGCTTTGTGCCCTGAAATGCAGTAAAAATCGGCATCTAACTCTCGAACGTCAATGGCACAGTGCGGTCCTGCTTGTGCTCCATCTACCATGACGACAGCCCCTTTTTCATGAGCCCACCGTATCATTTGCTGAATTGGATTGATGGTGCCTAGGGCGTTAGAAATATGGTTGACAGCGACTACTTTTGTGTGCTCGGAAAGGAGTTGCTTGTAGGCCTCCATATCGAGTACTCCACGTTCATCCATAGGAATAACTTTGAGTGTCGATTTGGTTTGTTCACAGAGCATTTGCCAAGGCACAATATTTGAGTGATGTTCTAGGTTAGAAACAAGTATTTCGTCTCCCTTTTTAAGTAGGGAGCGATAGCCATTAGCAACGAGATTTATGGATTCTGTATTGCCTTTGGTAAAAATAATTTCGTGCAGGTATTCAGCATTAATGTGCTGTCTGAGCGTTTCTCTGGACGCTTCATAGGCATCGGTGGCCTGTTGACTCAGAAAGTGTACACCACGATGAATATTTGCATTTTGCTTTTGGTAATAATGGCTAATTGCGTCGATAACCACTTGAGGCTTGTGGGTTGTTGCTCCATTATCAAGATATACTAAGGGATAGCCATTGACTTCTTGATGAAGAGTCGGGAACTGTTGTCGGATATGTTGAATGTCCAACATGTTAAATTTCTAAACTAATATCAACACCTAATTTTTCGGCAATAATTCGATTTATTTTATGCTTGAGTTCGGCAATTTTAACATTACTCAGCACATCGTTGGCGAAGGCGTACATTAAGGTCGCTTGGGCTTCTTTTAGAGGAATGCCTCTTGATCGTAAATAAAAGAGGGCCTCGTCATCTAATTGTCCTACGGTACACCCATGACTACAAGCTACATCATCGGCATAAATCTCTAATTGTGGTTTGGTATCTATGGAAGCCTCATCGGTCAGTAGCAAATTGTTATTGGACTGAAAAGCGTTTGTTTTTTGTGCATCGGGGCGAACCATGACTTTACCATTAAAAATACCTTTGGCATTATTATCAAAGATGCCTTTGTACATTTCATTGCTTTGGCAATTGGGAACAGCATGATCGACCAATGTGTGATGATCGACCAACTGGTCTTGTCCAATAAGAGTAACCCCCCTCATATTACTTTCAGCATGTTCGCCATGAAGAATAAAACTGAGGTTGTTTCTTATAAAGGTACTTCCAAAACTAAACGTATCTACCGTACAGTTGGATTGTTTTTCTTGCATTACCCAAGTATTGTCAATCAATGAACACTGACGTTGGTCATTTTGTATTTTGTAAAGGTCAACAACCGACTGTTGGTGAGCGAAAATTTCTGTAAGGGCATTAGTAAAGACGGGATTGCCATCAGTATTTTGATGACGCTCTGTGAGTTGTACTTGGGCATTTTCTTCGGCGATAATGATATTTCGTGTTTGTAAAAACACATCATCGGAGGTGTCTTTGGTAAAATAAATTATCTGAACGGGTTTGTCAACAACGGTGTTTTTAGGAACGTAAACAAATACACCTTCTTGACACAGGGCATTATTTAAGGACACGAAACTGTCAGGCTTGTCGCCTAAAGATTTTGCCCAGTATTTCTTTAGCAATGCGGGATGTGTCGTTTCGGCAATGGACAGCGGACAAATGATGAAGTGTGACGTGTCAATGTTTGACAAACTCTCATCAAATTGTCCGTTAACAAACACCATCAAATAGGTATCGGTTTCGGTCAAAATGAATTCGTTTACAACTTCCTTAGAAATGTCTGAAGATTTAGTTGAAAGCTGATAGTCTTTTTTGAGTACGGGCAATGGATTGGTGTATTTCCATTCCTCGTCTTTGACTGACGGAAAGCCGTTTTTCTCCAATCTCAACATGTTTTCCTTGCGTTGTTCTTGAAAAGAAAAAGCCGATTCGTTTTGGTAATATGCTTGTATGAGTTTGTCTTTGAATGTCACAGTTCTTGTGTTTCTTTGATAATCCAATCATAGCCTTTTTCTTCTAATTCTAAAGCCAGTTCCTTAGTCCCTGATTTGACGATCTTTCCATCGTGTAAAACATGGACAAAATCGGGCACAATGTACTCCAACAAGCGTTGGTAGTGGGTTATGACAACTGTGGCGTTACCGGGTGATTTGAGCTTGTTGACACCGTTAGCTACAATTCGCAGGGCATCAATATCTAAGCCCGAATCGGTTTCATCTAATATGGCTAGCTTGGGCTCGAGCATGGCCATTTGAAATATTTCATTTCTTTTCTTTTCTCCACCCGAAAAACCATGATTTAGCGAGCGGCTAAGAAATCCTTTTTTTATTTCTAAAAGAGCCATTTTCTCCCTCATCATAGCCAATAAATCTTTAGCTGGAATGGGCTCTAACCCTTGTGCTTTACGACTTTCATTAAGGGATGTTTTTATAAAATTAGACACGGAGACACCAGGAATTTCTATGGGGTATTGAAAGGATAGAAAAATGCCTAAGTGAGCTCGTTCTTCAGGCGATAAATCAATGATGCTTTGGCCATTAAACTGGATATCGCCACCATTGATGTCGTATTCTTCGCGGCCGGCAATAACGGCAGAAAGCGTGCTTTTACCAGAGCCGTTTGGCCCCATAATAGCGTGTACTTCACCAGCGTTGACAGTTAGGTTTATGCCGTTTAGTATGTGGTTGCCTTCAACAGAGGCTTTTAGTTCGTTTACGTATAACATGTTTTGTTTTTTTATCCAACACTTCCTTCCAGACTAATGGCAAGCAGTTTTTGTGCCTCCACAGCAAATTCCATAGGAAGTTGATTTAATACATCTTTACAATAACCATTGACGATAAGGGCAATGGCTTCCTCCGTTCCTATGCCTCGCTGATTGCAATAAAAGATTTGATCTTCTCCAATCTTAGAGGTGGTGGCCTCGTGCTCAATTTTTGCAGATTTATTTTTTACTTCTATGTAGGGAAAAGTGTGAGAGCCGCATTTATCGCCCATTAAAAGGGAGTCGCATTGAGAGAAATTTCGAGCATTATGGGCGTTTTTCTGGATTTTAACTAATCCTCTGTAACTGCCTTCACTATGTCCAGCACAAATACCTTTTGATATGATGGTGCTTTTAGTGTTTTTTCCCAAGTGAATCATTTTTGTTCCTGTGTCGGCTTGTTGATAGTTGTTTGTAACAGCTACGGAGTAAAATTCGCCAATGGAATCATCGCCTTTCAAAATACAGGAGGGGTATTTCCAGGTTACTGCAGACCCAGTTTCAACTTGTGTCCATGATATTTTGGAACGATTGTAACAAACCCCTCGTTTGGTAACAAAGTTGAATACGCCACCTACCCCATTGGCATCGCCAGGATACCAGTTTTGTACGGTGGAATATTTGATTTCAGCATCGTCCATGGCAATGAGTTCTACAACAGCAGCATGGAGTTGATTTTCGTCGCGCATAGGTGCAGTACACCCCTCCAAATAGCTGACATAACTACTTTCGTCTGCAATGAGTAAGGTGCGCTCAAATTGACCAGTTCCCGCTTGGTTGATTCTGAAATAGGTGGATAACTCCATAGGGCATTTTACACCTTTGGGAATGTAACAAAAGGATCCGTCAGTAAAGACGGCCGAATTCAAGGCAGAAAAGAAATTGTCTGTACTAGGAACAACGGTTCCAATGTATTTTTTGACTAACTCTGGGTGTTCTTGTACCGCTTCGCTGATGGAGCAAAATATAATGCCTAGTTCGGCTAACTTGTCCTTAAAGCTAGTGGCGACGGAGACACTGTCCATGACAAAATCAACGGCTACACCAGCTAATTTCTTTTGCTCGTCTATGGATATACCAAGCTTGTCAAAGGTTTTTTTCATTTCCGGATCCAGTTCATCCAAACTATTTAACTTTTTCTTTTGTTTGGGGGCTGCATAGTAAATGATATCTTGATAGTTGGGTTTTTCGTAGTTAATATTAGCCCAGTTGGGTTCTTGCATTTTTTTCCAATGAGCAAATGCTTTCAGTCGAAAATCAAGCAACCATTTAGGTTCTTTTTTTTTCTTTGATATAAGTCGAATAACATCTTCGTTGAGACCTTTTTGGATGGTATCACTCTCAATATTGGTGGTGAAGCCGTATTTGTATTCACTACCAGTTACTTCTTCTAATATTTTTTCTTCTTCTGTCAAATCTGTTGTTTAATTATACCGAAAAACTTTCTCCACAGCCACATGTTCTTGAGGCGTTGGGATTGTTAAAAACAAACCCTTTGCCATTCAATCCGCCAGAGTATTCTAAGATAGTGCCTATCAAATACAGATAACTTTTTTTGTTGACGACAATCTTTATGCCGTTATCTTCAAACGATTTGTCATCTTCCTGTTGCTGGCTATCGAATCCTAAATCATAGGAAAGACCCGAACATCCGCCACTATTTACTCCTACTCTTACAAAGGTTGATGAAACATCGTGACCTTCCTCTTTGATGAGAGAAATTAATTTACTTTTTGCTTGTTCTGTAACTTGAATCAATGGTTGTGAATTAGGTCTTGTTTTATAGTTGCAAAATTACAAAATTATCCGCGTTTTGCGACATGCTTTTCAATTTATCATTATAACCATAAATACTATTACATTTGCAGTATGAGTATGTTAGAGGATAAAAGCCCAAAACGAACGCCACTTTCTGAGTTAGGAGAGTTTGGATTGATTGATCACATAGCCAGCAAATTTACAATAGTTCATGACGATTCAATTAAAGGTATTGGAGACGATTGTGCCGTTATCGATGGAGAAGAGAAATACTGTCTCATAACGACAGATATGTTAGTAGAGGGCATTCATTTTGACCTTACATTTACCCCATTGAAGCATTTGGGCTACAAATCGGTAGTGGTTAACCTTTCCGATATCTATGCCATGAATGGCGAAGCGAAACAGTTGACTGTGAGCTTAGCATTATCAAATCGCTTTCCTTTAGAGGCAGTAGATGAACTCTACGAAGGAATTCGGTTAGCTTGTCAGCATTATAAGGTGGACTTGGTGGGAGGAGATACGACCACTTCAACGAGTGGATTATGCATTAGCATAACTGCTATAGGGCAGGTTGAAAAGGAACGAATAACATTTAGAAGTGGGGCTAAAGAACATGACTTAATAGTAGTAAGTGGTGACTTAGGTTCGGCTTATTTAGGATTGCAATTATTGAATCGCGAGAAACAGGTGTTTGAAGCCAACCCTAGTATGCAACCGGATTTACAGAATAAGGATTATATTTTGCAACGACAACTCAAGCCTGAAGCAAGAAAAGACGTGGTAGAAATTTTGAAAAGCAAAGCCATTATTCCATCAAGTATGATTGATATATCAGATGGATTATCCTCAGAGTTGCTGCATTTGTGCAAGCACTCCAAGGTGGGCTGTTCATTGTATGAGGAAAAATTGCCTATTGATTTTTCGGCTATTTCTATGGCTGAAGAATTTAACTTGTCTGCCGCCACTTGTGCGCTGAATGGAGGAGAGGATTATGAGTTGCTTTTTACGGTCAATCAACGTCATTATGAATTGTTGAGTAAAGATCCTGATTTCACCATTATTGGTCATATCACAGATGCTTCTCACGGTGCGGTTTTAATTACCAAAGATAATACCCATCAACCGCTGACTGCTCAAGGCTGGAACGCTTTATTGTGATATCTTATTTTCTATCCATTTGTTGTAATTAATGACGTCCGTTTCATTGGCTTGTTCAGTAGTGGCAATGTTTAACAAAGCATGAATATCATCAAGAAGGTTCTTATTTAAATTTATGCGTTGTGTATAAATGAGTTTATTAATAATCCTAATCAAAAGACGTTCTCGTATATAGCTTTTTTTAGAAAGAAGATTTTTTAGTCGGCTTTTAATCTTTTTGATTCTCATTTCAAGTACATCATAATTTCCTATTTCGTATCGAATGATGAGCTCTGCAACCAAAATTTTTAATTGAAAAGAAACATCAAAAGTTAAGAAGTTTTGGTGTAGAATTACCCGGCTTAGAATTTTGATCGAGGGCTTATATTGTTTGTTGTCAAAGTATTGTAAGGCCAAGTTAGAACAGATAAAAAAGTAGTGGTAGTCGGAGTTTTGTATGATCGTATCATTTTTGGCTGTTAGTAAAATGTCTATAGCTTTTTGGTTGTCTAATATGGAGTAATTGATAACTAAACCATTGTAATAGTAAAACATGTATTTATTTAGTAAAAAACCATCGTATTCATCCATTGCCTTACGTAAAAGATGTGTTTTTTCTATGGATTCTTTATATTTTTTATTTTTAAACAAACAATTGATGAGGTAGGTCAATGTTTGTAGCTTTACATGGTGGTTTTTTTTATTGAATATATGGTCTTTTTCTAAGTCTAATATGCTGTGTTTTAAAAACACTTCTAAGTCTTTATAGTTGCGTTTTTGAAGTAACAACTTACTGATTGATTGAGTCATTTTTAATCTTAATTTCTCATTGTTTAGAATCTCTGGATTATTAGAGTGTTCTTTTACTGTCTTTTCAAGTGCAGAAATGATTTTCGGTGTTGTGCTTTGGTAGTTTTGAGTTTTTTTAAGCTGAAAGTTGACAGCCGCTAATACATCGTCAATTTCTTTCAATTGATTTATTTGATGATTGTTGGTTTTTCTTTTTTTCAAATATGTTGACACATCAATATCGGTGTTATCGTACGATAACCTTATGATTTCGTTATATACCAAATGGAGGATTTCATATAATTCAAATTTTAAGGCTTTTTTTTCGGCATTTTTTAAAAATTCATAACTAAGGTCAAACACCCCTTTTTCTCTTAACGACTTGCCAATAATAATCAACTTAAAAACGCTGATGTCTTTATCATTATTTAGTTTTTGAAACGTTAAGGTATTAATGATATCGTTTAACAATCGATTTTTCAATTGATAGAAAGCATTTTTATTATTG
>CAXDOW010000010.1:0-31555 GCA_963991165.1 uncultured Flavobacteriales bacterium
CACCTCTCTATTCGTCGGCAGCGTCAGATGTGTATAAGAGACAGAATCAATACCGAACTCTTTGAAGGTTTTTTTGTTTAAGTGGTGGTATGTATCGACAATCGTTGGAGGGCTAGTTCCTTCCTTTTTGGCTCGAAGAGTAATGGCAGCTCCGTGTTCATCGGATCCACAAATAAACACGACATCTTGCTGTTTAGACTTCAAATACCTCACATAAATATCTGCGGGTAAATATGCTCCTGCAATATGACCAATATGTAAGGGTCCATTGGCGTAAGGTAAAGCAGAGGTTACGGTGTAACGTTTTTTTGACATTAAATAAATCTAAACATTTATCTTAGCAAAGATAATAAAATTAAAACGTCCTTGATGGCTAATCCATTAGATTCATATAAGCAACCAGACTTTCTGAAAAAAGGCCAGAAAGTAGGTCTTGTATCTACGGCACGGAAAATTAGTCGGCAAGAATTAGAATACGCCATAGACATAATTACTGACTGGGGACTAGTTCCAGTATTGGGAAACCACATTTTCGATACCTTTTATCAATTTGCTGGAAATGACCAAGCTCGCATTGATGATTTTCAACAAATGTTGGACGACCCCACAATAAAAGCTATCATCTGTGTTCGGGGAGGATATGGCACTGTTCGTATCATCGACGCATTAAATTTTGAATTGTTTTTACGCCAACCAAAATGGATTGCCGGATTTAGCGATATTACCGTTTTGCACGCTCACCTTCATAACTTGCGCGTATGCAGTTTGCATAGCACCATGCCTATTTGCTTTGAAAAGGATACGTTGGAAGCGGTCAAAAGTCTCAAAAGAGCCCTGTTTGGTGAGTCAATCGACATCACCCTTGACCACCACCCCTTCAATATTAGAGGTCATTGTAAAGGTCAGATTGTGGGTGGAAATTTATCTGTTTTGTACAGCCTTATGGGTAGTTCTTCAGAAATAGACACGAGTAATAAAATATTATTTATTGAAGATTTAGACGAATATCTTTATCATATAGATAGAATGATGATGAGTTTGAAAAGAAGTGAAAAATTGAGCGGATTAGCTGGCTTAATCGTTGGGGGGATGACATCGATGAATGATAACAATATACCATTTGGAAAAACAGCAGAAGATATCATAAAAGATTGTATTGGTGATTACTCCTTTCCAGTATGTTTTAATTTTCCCGCAGGACATATCAAGCATAATCTAGCTCTACAACTGGGTCGCTACGCTTCTTTAAAAGTTGATACATCCGTTTCCCTAAGTTATGAATAAATCACACCAACTAGGGCAATATGGAGAGTCTTTAGCCCGTCAGTACTTAACTCAATCGGATTTTCAAATTTTGGAAACTAATTGGCGTTGGCAAAAAGCAGAAATTGACATCATCGCACTTCAGGACCAAACAATTATTTTCGTTGAGGTAAAAACAAGACGTAGTGAACGCTTTGGCCAACCCTCAGAATTTGTGAGTGTCAAAAAACAAGACCTCATGAAAGAGGCCGCCGAGGCCTTCTTAGAAATCAATGCTATGAAAAACGAAATTCGATTTGATATAATCAGCATCATTGCGAATTCACCCTTTCCAAAAATAGACCATATACCTAATGCTTTTTAATACCCTCATAATTAGTACATTTGCACAAAAGCTACACAATGACTAAAAAAAGACATGCCCCCAGTAAACCCTTTAGACAATCTTCCAAGAAACGACTGTCGGAAAGAGTATCCAAAAACGAAAAGAAAGGCATGCGATTGAATCAATTTATTGCCCATGCTGGCATCAGTTCACGTCGAGAAGCCGATGAACTCATTAAGGCCGGCTTAGTAAAAGTAAACGGAACTATCATCCTTGAAATGGGTTATCGGGTCAAGGATAACGATACAGTTAAATTCAATAATGAAACGATTCGTTCGGAAACCAAACGCTACGTACTACTCAACAAGCCAAAGGATTTCCTCACCAGCACCAACGACCCTAGAAAAAAGCATGTTTACTCTCTCATTGAAACGGCTTGCAAAGAACGGGTATACCCCATTGGACGTCTCGACAAATTAACTTCGGGCTTACTACTATTTACCAATGATGGCGAAATGGTGAAAAGACTTACTAACCCCAAAAAACCGATTAAAAAAATTTACCATATCACACTAGATAAAAATCTGAAATCTAACGACATGAAAGCCATTTCGGAAGGTATTGTATTAGATGGGTATAAGGTTCAGGTTGACACCATTTCTTATGTTCAAAACGCCCCGAAGAAAGAAGTCGGTATTGAACTATCCTTTGGGAGGAATAACACGCTTAAAAATGTCTTTCAGCAACTTGGATACAAGGTAACAAAACAAGATCTGGTGTTTTTTGGTGGCCTAACAAAAAAAGATATTCCAAGAGGGAAATATCGACTTTTATCGCAAAAAGAAGTTGCAATGCTAAAAATGATATAATTTTATGAAATATCATCATTCACCTAATCGTTAAAGAAATATGAAAACAATAAAACGAATTTTTATTTCCCTAATTCTCCTTTTCATCCTTGTGTTTGGTAGTATAATCTCTTATGTATATTGGAAACAAGACGACATTGAGCAAATGATCATTAGCGAGATAAGTCTTCAATTGAAGTCAGATATTCTCATTGAAGACGTCTCTATATCTGCTATAAAAAGTTTTCCTTTCGTTAGCTTGACATTAGACAACCTTACTGCCTTTGATGCTTTTCAAACCGACACACTATGTCAAATTGATCAACTCAGTGTTAGCTTTAACGCTCTAGATTTATACCATCAAAACTATATCATTCAGAACCTAAATATAAAAAATGGCAAAGCCGTTATTTATTACATTGACAGCGTAGCCAATTATGAAATTTGGTATTCGGACTCTACCTCCAACAGCCAAAGTGAGCTAGAAATTGGCCTGGAAAACATCACATTAGACAATTTTACAATTGAATATAGAAGTGGCGACATGTCCTCCTCTATTCATAGCCATAAAAGTAAAATTGAGTTAGCTCTTGACGGAAACAACATTGAGATGAAGCTTAAAGGTCAGTTAACAAACAATCAATTTTTATATGACAACACAAGCTATTTAGCCAATCAGCCCATAAACTTGGAAGCCGACATGCTCATGGATAGTTTGGGAATGAGCGTTCGCTCTGAAGTGGAAGTGGCACAAATTCCATTAACATTAAATGTAAACAACAACGACCAATTCACAAAGGTAACTATCAACACTTCAACCATAGATTTAGCATCAGTTTTTGACCTCATACCCAAAACATATTTAACCAGCATAGAACCTTATGACATTGACGGAAAAAGTCAATTAAGTATTGATCTATTAAATGACCATTTATCAATGCCCAAAATTGATGTTGATTTCACCTACAATAATGGTAGTATAAAAGGTAAGGATTTACCCTTTGATATAGACGGGATAAGTCTTTCAGGCAGCTACACTAACGGCAAACAAAGAAATAATGCCTCAACTCAAATAAAGCTGTCCAATATAAATTGTATGATAAACAACGAAATAATGACAGGCAATGCAAGCATTATTGGTTTAGACGACCCAAGTATCAACACCAATATGTCGACTCAAATTCAACTGTCTGATTTAGAAAGTTACGGTTACAAAGCACCCGTGGAACACCTATCTGGTAAAGCCGTATTAGATCTTTTTTACGACGGTCACGTTGGCATGACAAATAGCATGGAATACGACGTATCTATGGCTCAAAAAACAGCACGTATTAATGTAGACAACTTGCACTTAAAAGTAGATAGCACAAGTCCTTCATTAACCAATGCCATGCTTGATGTAAAACTAGAAAACAACCATCTAGACATTGAAAGATTTTATGGTTTCTTAGAAGAAAAAAACGATATAGAATTCATAGGAGCGCTGGAAAACATATTTTCATACTTTCTTTTAAAAAACGCCCCCCTAAAAGTGGCAGGAACGTTAACGTCCAAAGCAATGAATATGGATGATTTTATGTTCGAAAGCGAGTCCGACAACAATTCAACCTCAACACCGATGCAGGCCATTGTTTTTCCAGAAGATATTACTGCTAACATCAACATAAAATTTGAGGACGTCACCTACGACAGACTGCATTTAAGAAATTTGGTGAGCCAGCTGTCCTACAAAGAGAACCAACTTCGTGCTAAAAATATAGAGTTAGAAACTATGTCTGGAAAAATTAACTCCGATATCAGATTAAAGCAACTTCGTAGTGGTAAATTACGCCTTATTTCCACTACCAATTTAAATAATATTAATGTCCGTCAATTGTTTTACGAGTTTAAAAACTTCGGACAAGAAACTATGCGTCATAAACACCTCAAAGGAAAAATCAATTCAGAAATCTATTTTAGAAACGAATGGGACAATTTATTCAACCCTATTGACGGGCTCCTGTATTCTTTCATAGACGTTACTATTAAAGATGGTGAACTTTTAGAGTTTGAACCAATGATGCTTATGTCAGACTACATTAGTGTCGAAGAATTGAAAAGAATCAAATTTTCAACTTTAGAAAATCAAATTGAAATTAAAAATAACTTGATTGAAATTCCATTTATGGAAATCAATTCATCGGCCACTGACATTGCCTGTGCTGGCACCTATTCTTTTGATGGAGAAATGAATTTTGATATTAAAGTATTACTCAATGAGATTTTAGGTAATAAGTTTAGGAGAAAAAATAAAAAGAAAGTTTCCGAATTTGAAATTATTGAAGAAAAAAACTCTAAAGGAATGGCCTTATTCCTAAAAATGGAAGGAACAGCCGACAATCCAATAGTGTCTCCTAATACGTTTAAGTTAAAAGAATCTTTAAACGACGAATTTAAAAAAGAAAAACGAAAATTGAAGGATGTTATAAAAAAGGAGTTCAACAATCAGGATAATACTCAAGAAATAGAGAATCCAGATTACAATAAAATCGTTGAATGGGAGGAATGAATTTATACAGTAGGAGAAAAAACTGGAAAATTGTTCTCTTGATAATGGCTGGGATAATTTGCATTGCCTCCTTGAGCTATACTAACAACCTAGTTCGACAATTGGATACCGAAGAACGAAAAAAGATAGAATTGTGGGCAGAAGCGACCTATCAGCTTGTAAATTCTGGCATCGGACCAACCAATAATATCTTAGCTAGTCGAATCATTCAGGAAAACACCACCATCCCTATTATTCTCACAAATGAGGTAGGTGACATTATTGGAGACAGAAACCTCAAACAGAAAAAAAATAATCGCGATGCCTATTTGAAGAAACAATTGGCACTCATGGTTCAGCAACACGATCCCATAAAAATAGAAGCCAGCATGAATGGTCAAGTCATTCTCACACAATATTTGTATTATAAAGATTCCTTGATTCTGACACAACTTCGTTACTATCCTCTCGTTCAATGGGTCGTTATATTTTTGTTTATATCCCTTTCCTACCTAACTTTTAGTCGGTCTCGTAAGTCAGAACAAAACTTAGTGTGGGCGGGAATGGCCAAAGAAACAGCCCATCAAATAGGAACCCCGCTTTCTTCTCTTATGGCTTGGGTAGAAATTCTAAAATCAAAACAAGGAATGCAAGACATTAGTGACGAAATTAATAAGGACGTACTTCGTTTGCAAACCATTACCGAACGCTTTTCTAAAGTGGGTTCAAAACCCAAGTTAGAATCTCAAAATGTATTTAATATACTGGCGCATTCCGTGACATATTTACAAGACCGCTTGTCATCTAATGTCAACATAACCCTTGATAATCAATGTAACGACACACATGCTCCTGTGAATGAGGTGTTATTCGAATGGGTCATTGAAAATATCTGCAAAAATGCCGCAGATGCCATGAATGGAAAAGGAAATATTAAAATCACTATTTTGTCATCATCTGATTTTTTGAATATTGAAATTCAAGACACGGGAAAAGGTTTTTCCAAAAATAATTTTAAACGAATTTTTGACCCTGGATACACGACCAAAAAAAGAGGATGGGGATTGGGGCTTTCTTTATCAAAACGAATCATTGAGGAATATCATTTAGGGAAGTTATTCGTCAAATCGTCTAGCCCTTCAGGTACTACCTTTTGCGTTTCTCTTCATCGTCATTAAAACTGACAACTACTCTTACCTTTCTTATGCAAATACTCTTGATGATATTCTTCAGCTCTATAAAACGTAACGGCAGGAACAATCTCTGTAACTATTGGTTTAGAATACGTTTTTGAATGACTTAATTCCTCTTTTGTTTTGAGGGCCGTCTGTTGTTGTTCTTGGTCATGATAAAAAACAGCCGAACGATACTGTGTTCCCACATCAGGACCCTGGCTATTTAAGGTGGTGGGATTGTGGTTATTCCAAAAAATGGCGATAAGCTCATCGAAAGTGATAATTTTTGGATCGTAAATCACTTCTACCGCTTCAGCATGATTGGTGTTTTCATTGCATACTTGCTTGTAAGTTGGGTTTTTTGTAGTTCCGCCTATGTATCCAACGTCTGTGGAATAAACACCTTTCAACGATCTAAACAACTCCTCGACCCCCCAAAAACAACCCGCAGCAAAAGTGGCTTTTTTAAGCGAGTCGTTAGAAACAAATCGAATGCTAATACTGTTGACACAATGACGCGTATTTTCTGGAGTTAGTTGCTCTCCATGAAAAACATGCCCTAAATGACCATCACATCGAGCACAGGTAATTTCTGTACGTTCATACCCCAACTTAAAATCAGAATACGTATGTATAGCCCCCTCTTTTACCTTATCAAAAGAAGGCCAACCGCAACCAGCGTCAAACTTACTAGACGAATCGTAAAGAGGATTACCACATGCCTTACAAACAAAGACACCTGCCTCAAAAAAGGTGTCATATTCTCCCGTGTAAGGGGCTTCTGTTCCTTTGTCAACAATTACTCTTTTCTCATCCTCAGTTAGGTGATTAAAATAGTCGTGATTCATTTGTTTTGTAGAATTGGTTTGACATGATAACAATAACGGTAGGGTTAGGCAAAAATACAGCAATAAAGAATAACTTCGTAGATAACAAATACCCAAATTGTTGAGTACCTTTGTCATATGAGTGGAATTTATATTCATATTCCTTTTTGCAAGCAACAATGTTCTTACTGTGATTTTCATTTTTCAACTTCTCTTAAAACGAAGAACGACGTTTTAGACGCTTTGGTATATGAAATGAAACTTAGAGCACCTTTCTATGAAGGAACAAAGATACAAACTATATATTTTGGTGGGGGAACCCCTTCTCTGCTATCTGCCAATGAAATTAATACGTTATTAGATCACCTAAATAACCATTTCGAAATCGATCAAGTTGAAGAAATAACTATTGAAGCTAATCCCGATGATTTAACATCGGAAAAAATAGATGGTTTCAAAAACACGCCCATCAATCGATTTAGTATTGGCGTTCAATCTTTTCATGGTGATGATTTGGTCTTTATGAACCGTGCTCATAATGCCTTTCAAGCCAAAACATGCATCAAAGACATACAAGATGCGGGATGGGAAAACATCTCTATTGACCTGATTTATGGAACCCCAACTCTTTCGCATGAAAAATGGATTGAAAATTTAACTCATATCATTAATTTTGACATTCCACACCTTTCTGCTTATGCTTTGACAGTGGAAGAAAAAACACCTTTACATCATGCTATAAAATCTGGGAAACAAAGACCACTAGATGAGAAAAAATGTCAAGAGCAATTTGAAATATTGCTTGAGATGATGCCTAACAATGGGCTCATTCAATATGAGATTTCTAATTTTTCAAAAACACATTTTCAATCCAAACACAATACCAGCTATTGGCAACAAAAAAAGTACTTAGGGTTGGGACCATCGGCCCACTCCTTTGATGGTAAAAAACGAATGTGGAATGTGTCGAATAATGTTAAATATATTCAGAGTTTGAAAAAAGGAGAATTGAATTATGAAAACGAGATACTCTCCGAAACAGACCATTTTAATGAATACGTCATGACGGCACTTAGAACCAAAAAGGGGTGTGACACCAATTTCATCAAAACTCATTTTTCGCCTTTTTATGGCGATTTTTTTAAAAAAAATACTGAAAAATGGATAAAAAAGGGTCAAATTGAACAAAAAAACAGTTTTTTTTCGCTTACCAAAAAAGGGCAATTAATGGCTGATCTTATCACGTCCAATCTTTTTATTGTTGACTAAATAGAGGTTAGATTATTAAACATTTTTAAAGTAATTTTAGACCATGATTGCAACTATCAACCATCTCAGCAAAGAATTTAAGGTAGACCTTTCCAAGCCTATTGACATTTCCATTCCTCTCAAAAATGGTGATAATAACCCCATCGCATGGTATGTTCCACCAGTAAAAATAGAAGCCGTGGTTATGGATGATTGGATTGGGGAAGTTAAGCAAGGTGGAAGTGTCAATTTTTTCTCGATTTCTTTTAATCCCCATGGCCATGGAACCCACACCGAATGTGTAGGTCATATTTCCAAACAAAAAGAATCTGTCAACGACCTTGTAAAAACGTTTTTTTTCTTATCACAATTAATCAGTGTGAACCCAAGCCCACACGATGGCGATTTAATCATCACTAAAGCTTCCATCGAGGCATCTTTTGAAGAAGGAGCCGAAGCGGTCATTTTACGCACAATGCCCAATGAGAAAGGTAAGTTGACACGCCACTACTCAAATACTAACCCCCCATTTTTGTCGCACGAAGCGGCTACTTTCCTTAAAGATAAAAAGGTCAAACACTTACTTATAGACTTGCCATCGGTAGACAAAGAAGTAGATGGAGGACAACTATTAGCGCATCACGCTTTTTGGAATTTCCCTGAAAATACTCGAACAGATTGTAGCATCACTGAGCTTATTTATGTGCCTAATCACATACTTGACGGAATCTACCTACTCAACCTAAGTTTTGCACCTTTTGACAACGATGCCAGTCCCAGCCGCCCCACTTTATTTCAGCTTTTATGATTGAAGAATTGAGAAGTTATTGTTTGAAAAAAAACCACGTATCTGAAAGCTTTCCCTTCGATGAAAACACCTTAGTTTTTAAAGTTCATGGAAAAATGTTCGCCCTATTTTCTCTAGAGCAGAATCCACTTAGAATCAATGTAAAATGCGACCCCGAATACGCCATTCATTTAAGAGAAGCGCATTGGCAAGTTATTCCAGGTTATCATGCCAACAAAAAACATTGGAACAGCATTATTGTTGACGCTATTGACTATTCTCTCGTTCTAAAATGGATTGACCATTCCTATGAGTTGGTTTGGCAGAAATTACCTCAACGATTGAAACATTAATACAAAAAGTGATTGTAGGGAAATCGCTTGGCGTGAATATCCTTAGCCATATCATAAAGTGCTGTTCGAAAAAAGGTGAAATTATCCTTTTGCAAAGCGGATATAAATACGCATTGTGCCTCTTTAGCCATCCACGTTTTTTTCCACTCTTCTAAAGAAACATTAGCTTTGGTTGAAGGTGTTAAATCGTCCTCTTCTTTTTTCTCATAAGTAAAGGCATCTACTTTATTAAATACCATTATGGTTGGCTTTTCAGAAACATGAATTTCTTTTAGGGTTTTGTTGACTACTTCAATTTGGTCTTCAAAATTGGGGTGCGAAATATCAACCACATGCAGCAAAATATCGGCTTCACGAACTTCGTCTAATGTAGATTTAAAACTTTCAACGAGTTGATGAGGGAGCTTTCGAATAAATCCAACTGTATCGGAGAGGAGAAAAGGTAAATTATCAATAACCACTTTTCGAACGGTCGTATCTAAGGTTGCAAACAATTTATTTTCAGCAAACACCTCTGACTTAGACAATTGATTCATAATAGTGGATTTCCCCACATTGGTATAACCTATCAAGGCCACCCTAACTAACGCTCCCCTATTACCTCGTTGTATGGCCTTTTGTTTATCTATCTTGACTAATTTAGATTTGAGAAGCGCTATTTTTTGCTGAATTATACGACGGTCGGTTTCAATTTGTGTCTCTCCAGGACCACGCATTCCGATTCCCCCTTTTTGTCTTTCTAAGTGTGTCCACAGACGAGTTAGTCGAGGCAACATATATTGATATTGTGCCAATTCGACTTGTGTTCTTGAATGTGCTGTTCGAGCTCTTGAGGCAAAAATATCAAGAATTAAAGTGCTTCGATCAAGTATTTTACACTCCAATTCTTTTTCTATGTTACGTATTTGAGATGGACCCAACTCGTCATCAAAAATGACCAGCGAGATGTCGTTCGCTTTGATAAACGTTCTAATTTCATGTAGTTTTCCTTTCCCAATAAAAGTTTTAGGATTTGCAAAAGGGACTCTTTGAGTAAAATGTTTTATAGATTGGGCGCCAGCAGTATGAGCCAAAAAATCTAATTCTTCAAGATATTCCTTAGATTGTTGTTCGTTTTGTTGATCGGTAATTAACCCCACCAAAACGGCTCTTTCTACTGTCACATCATTAGACGGTTCTTTTGTCATTTACAACCAACTTGGAGGTAAACAAAGAACTATACTAATCAATGCCAAAGAAAAATAAATAAAGGCCGTTCGATATTGTTTTGATTCTGTACTTCTTTTAGACTTTGAACGAGCAATAGTCAATAACACAACCGCTACGGTCATTAAAAGAGGGTGTTCCAAGGCATACAAACGCGACAAAGAATCGCTCATAGCTTCTCCAATGGGTCTGACATTAGGGCTTACAAAATATAATATGGCCCCAACAGTCCATTGAATGTGTGCCACAATCATGGAAAACAAAACAAACTGTTTCGTTAGTTTATCAAACGATTTGGCAGAAATCCAACCAACTAAAGATTTGATGATAACAACTACCATCAAAAGAAAGAGTAAATAAGGCAAGTTAGAATGTAAATGAAGAAGACCGATGTACATGATAAATTTAGTTTATGCAAATGTAAGGAATTTAATCCGTCAGGATTTTATAAATTTGTTACTTAAAATAGCCTTTTTATGAAACATTTTTTTCAAATGATTTTCTTTTTGATGGTCTGTAACACTTTACATGCTCAAAATACATTTCCAATCAATGGTGTTGCTCAAACGTATGAAGAAACTCATGTCTTTAAAAATGCTACCATCGTCATTTCTCCCCAAGAATCAATAACCAACGGAACACTCACTATTCGTGGCGACAAAATTGTTTCGGTGAGTTCGGAGCCCAATATCCCCTCTGAAGCCATTGTTCACGACCTTGAAGGAAAGTACATTTATCCATCGTTCATCGACCTTCAATCAGAATATGGTGTTAAAAGTGCCCCTAAAATCAAGTGGTCTCCAAGACCACAATACAAAAGTAAAATCAAACATGCTGCGGGGTGGAATCAAGCCATTCATCCAGAAATTAATGCTAACTCACTCTTCGCCAATGATGATGAGGAAGCAAAAAAATTTAGAGAAGCTGGCTTTGGAGTTGTTCTAACTCATCAAAGAAACGGTATAGCTAGAGGGAGTGGCACTTTAGTCACACTCGCTAATCAAACCGAAAACCTATCCATCTTGAAAGGCAAAGCGAGTGCTCATTATTCACTAGATAAAGGAAACTCTTTACAAAAGTATCCGAGCTCACTAATGGGGACTTTAGCCCTCATTGAACAAACCTATTTAGATGCCGAATGGTATGATCAGGGCAATGCCAATGAATACAATCGATCGTTGGTGGCATGGAACGAACTGCAAGAATTACCTCAATTTTTTGAAGTAAAAGATAAGCTCGATATCTTTAGAATCAACAGAATAGCCAACGAATATGAAATCGATTACATTGTCATAGGCAATGGTGACGAATACCAACGAATTGATGCGATTAGTGCAACAAATTTCTCGTGCATAATACCTCTTAACTTTCCCGAGGCCTACGACGTAAGTAATCCCAGAGAAGCTCAAATGCTGTCTCTAAAAAAAATGAAACACTGGGAATTAGCACCAAGCAATCCTTCCCAATTATTCAAGCATAATGTATTTACTGCTTTTACAGCCGATAAATTGAAGAAAAAAAACACCTTCATTTCTCAAGTCAGAAAAGCCATAAAATATGGCTTGAATGAACGTGATGCCTTAGCAGCCATGACCACTAACCCAGCAGAAATGGTGAATATGGGGCATCTTCTAGGCACCTTAGAAAATGGTAAATTGGCCAACTTTTTAATTTGTTCAGGACCCATCTTCCAAGATGGTCGCATTCTTAGCAACTGGATACAAGGTCAAGAATATGTCATTGAGGAAGTACCGCCGATAGATGCTAGAGGTAAATACATTACTATAGAAAACGACACCCTCATCATAAAAGGGTCATCAGCACAGATTATTAATGGAACATTGATACGAGACACTATCGAAGTCAGCGTTCAATTACAACAAGAGGGGCCACATCTTCAGCTTAAATATAAGTATGAAGAAACCATTCAACGAATCAACTCCCTAATTTCAAGAGACTCTTTAATAGGAACCTCCACTTCTGCAAGTGGTGATGTCAGTGTGTGGTTAGCACATAGAGTAGAAGACCTGGAAGAAAAGCAAAAGGAAGATGAGCATGCTGAAATACAAATAGGCGACGTTTGGTATCCCAATATGGCCTATGGCTGGACCAAAAAACCGCCGCAAGACAATATTATTTTCAGAAATGCCACCGTTTGGACCAACGAAAATCAAGGTATTATGACAGAAACCGATGTGGCTATCTCAAATGGTAAAATCATAGCAATTGGTTCCAAATTAGACACTAATGATATTTTCAAAAATCAAACCCTCAAAGTAATTGATGCAAGCGGCATGCATCTAACGTCTGGAATTGTTGACGAACACTCACACATTGCCATTAGTCGAGGAGTCAACGAAGGAACTCAGGCCAGTAGTGCCGAAGTGAGTATTGCCAATGTTATAAATTCAGATGACATCAACATCTATCGTCAATTATCAGGAGGAGTTACCACGGCACAATTACTTCATGGTTCTGCCAACCCCATTGGTGGCCAATCTGGAATCATAAAATTTAGGTGGGGAAGTTTACCCGATGATATGAAATTTGAAAACGCAGATGGATTTATCAAATTTGCTTTAGGTGAAAATGTTAAACAATCCAATTGGGGCGATTATGAACGCATTCGATTTCCACAGACAAGAATGGGGGTCGAACAAGTATTTTATGACCATTTTCTGAGGGCTAAAGCTTACGAAACAAAATGGAATAGCTACAATAATTTATCTCTCTCCGAAAAACGAAAGACTAAAGCTCCGCGAGAAGATTTAGAAATGAATGCCTTATTAGAGATTTTAAACAAAGAGCGATTTATCAGTTGTCATTCTTACGTTCAATCCGAAATTAATATGCTTATGCATGTAGCCGATTCGATGGGTTTTACTCTAAACACTTTCACCCACATTTTGGAAGGTTACAAGGTAGCCGACAAAATGAAAGAACACGGTGCTGGAGCATCTACATTCTCAGACTGGTGGGCCTATAAGTTTGAGGTCAATGATGCCATTCCTTACAATGCCTCCATACTCGATGAAATGGGAGTTTTAACTGCCATTAACTCTGATGACGCCGAAATGGCCAGACGTCTCAACCAAGAAGCGGCAAAAGCAGTCAAATATGGTGGCGTCAGTCAAGAAAATGCCTGGAAAATGGTCACTCTTAACCCCGCCAAACTTCTTCATTTAGATCATAGAATAGGTAGTATTAAAATTGGAAAAGATGCCGATTTAGTAATATGGACAAACAACCCACTATCTGTGTATGCTAAAGTACAACAAACCTATGTGGACGGTCGTTGTTATTTTGACTCAAATACAGATCAAGTATTAAGACAAAATATCAAACAAGAGCGGTCACGCCTAATTCAAAAAATGCTGGATGAAAAGGCAGATGGAAAACCCACGCAAAAAGTGAAAAAAGAATACCATATCTTATACCATTGTGATACACTAGATGAAAACGAACATAACCATGAGCACTAAACAAATTAATATGAAAGCTATTCTCACACTATTCATGTTTTTACCATGTGTTATTTTTTCACAACACATACTATTTTTGGGAGCAAAAGCACACATTGGAAATGGGAGTAGTATAGACGTCTCAGCCATTTCAATAAAAGATGGCAAGATAGATATGGTGGCTGATGCAACAGGAATCCGGATAAACCCCCAAGCATACGATACCATCTATCATGTGTATAATCACCATATTTATCCAGGGTTTATTGCGACCAATACTACCTTAGGTATCACCGAAATTAGTGCCGTTAGAGCAACCAACGATTACAGAGAAACAGGAGTGTTCAAACCCCATGTACGATCTCTAATCGCATTTAACGCCGAAAGCGTAATTATTCCTACCATAAGAAGTAATGGGGTTTTATTGGCTCAAGTAGCTCCAAAAGGGGGACGAATATGTGGTACCTCCTCCGTCATGAAATTAGATGGGTGGAATTGGGAAGATGCAGCCCAAAAAGTGGACGACGGGATACACCTAAATTGGCCCTCGTACTTTGTGCAAACTGGTTGGTGGGCTGAACCTGGCGACATCAAAAAAACCGATACTTATCAAGAAAATTACCAAGATCTTGAAGCGTACTTTTCAAAAGCACAAAGCTATCTGAACAATTCCAATCGAGCTATTGATATTTCCATGCAAGCCATGATGGGCTTGTTTACAGGCCAAAAAAGACTGTATATTCATGCCGATTCCCAAAGAGAAATCATTGACGCTGTACTCTTTTCAAAAAAAATGAATATTCCCCATATTGCTATTGTGGGGGCTCGACAGGCCCACCTCATAACATCATTTTTAAAAACACATGATGTTCCTCTCTTACTAGATCGTATTCACCGACTACCAGCTACCGAAGATAGTGATGTGGATATGCCCTACAAACAAGCCAAGATTCTTGCCGATGCAAATCTTACCTTCGGCTTTTGTTATCAGGGAGACATGGAAGCAATGGGGCAGCGAAACCTACCCTTTTCAGCAGGTACAGCCGTGGCACACGGCTTAGACTATGAAACGGCTGTTTCAGCCCTTACATTAAATACCGCTAAAATCTTGGGAATTGACCATAAAGTCGGCACATTGAGTAGTGGAAAAGAAGCCACATTCTTTGTATCCAAAGGTGATGCCTTAGATATGATGACAAATAACGTAAAATACGCCTATATTCAAGGGGTAGAAGTAGATCTTGACAACAAACAAAAAGTACTAAATAGAAAGTACAGAAAGAAATACGGATTAGGGCCTAAAAAGTAAGCCCTGTAAACTTTTGCTTATCTTATTTTCTAGGATATTTCAATTCCCTTGCCGATACGTTGTAGTCCCATTGTGCTTGTCCCTGAGAATTATAAATGGTTAGTTTAAGCTGCCGATCGGTTCGACTGCCACTAATGGTAATAATTCCAAAATTCCTCTCATAGTACGTCTTATCTTTTAATATAAAGTCGTTATTTTCATCTTTAGGGCGATGGGTCCCTGAAGTGAGCGGCGAGCACGTAAAATCATGTAATGGGTAGCTACTAGAACGTGGCATTTTTGATATTTCTGTATGGTGTCTATCTCCACTTAAAAAGATAACTCCTTCTATTTTTTCCTCTTCTATTCTCTGTAGAAGATATTCTCTTTCCGTAGGATAGGTCGCATAATTTTCATAAACAGCCGCATTACTAACCGTCTGACCGCCAATACATATAAATTTAAAAGGTGCTCGAGTGCTTCTAAGAGCATCAATCAACCAGTCTATTTGATAACGACCTAAAAGTGCTTTATCATCGGACCTCAATTTATTGGGTGCGCGATGATAGCGATTGTCAAGCAAGAAAAAAGCTACGTCTTGCCACATAAACTGACCTGTAATACCTCCTTTATTGGTGGCATCAGTATTTGGATTTCCCCAATAGTCATTAAATGCTTTTTCGGTCAGCTGCTTATTTACATAAGAACGATCAGCATCATTAGGGCCATAGTCGTGATCGTCCCAAATAGCGTAATGATGAGTACTACTTAATAGTGGTTGTAGCTCTGGAATGCTTCGAGCATGTCTGAAGCGGTGACGAATACCCGTATTGGTTAAAAAATCGGGGGTTCGTAGATATACATTATCGCCTAGCCACATCATAAAATCAGGTGCTTTTTGATGAATAGAATTGAATATGGTATATTCTCCTCCGTAAGGTTTGCCAGGTCTATCATCTTTAGTTTCATTGGCATAAAAACACGATCCTATAGCAAAGGAAAATTCTGGCGGGTCTGTTCGCCATTGCCAAAGCGTTTGGGTTTGAAAAGTTAAGGGATAGTCAAATGCTACCAATTGATTATTAAGGTACAATTTGTAAGTATAGCTTTGGCCATATTCTAAATCTTGTGGGAAAAGTTTAGCAATATAGTCGGCCTCTTTGGTCGTTTTAAAAACGTCTGTAAAACGCTCATTTTCACCTTCTTTAAAGTAACCAATTTTTACTGATGCTTCATCGGTGGTTTGAACCCACACTAACACTTCTCTAAATCCGGAGTAACCTAACATTGGACCAGATTGAAGCAGACTGGATTGGGCTACAACAAGTTGAGAAATAATTAAAAAAATAAAAAGAAAATAGTGCATAGTTAAATAAGATAAATAAACATATTAGGTTATAAATTATTAAATGCTAGGTTTGCTAGCATGGATCGTTCGCCTTTTTCAAGGTTAACATGGGCATACATTTTATCCCCTTTAAAGCGATTTATCAAATGGCATAAGCCGTTACTTTCTTCGTCTAAGTAGGGTGTGTCAATTTGTTTTTTATCGCCCGTAAGAACAATCTTAGTATTTTCCCCAGCTCGCGTGATTATTGTTTTTATTTCTAAGGGAGTCAGGTTTTGCGCTTCGTCAATAATGATAAATTTATTGACAAAACTTCTCCCTCTAATAAAGGCTAAGGGTGTGACAATAATTTTTTCATTTTTAATGAGTGCATCTATTTTTTGGGCATTTTTAGATTTGGGTTGAAAGTTACTCTTTATAAACTCTAGGTTATCCCAAAATGGCATCATATATGGATTCACTTTTTCCTTTTCATTGCCAGGCAAATAGCCAATATCTTTGTTGCTTAGGGGGACTAATGGTCTAGAAACAAATATTCGATCATACTGGTTTTGTAGTTCTATGGCGGCGGCAATTGCTAAGAGTGTTTTTCCCGTTCCTGCAGGGCCTTCTAATGTGACTATTTTAATGCTTTCATTTAGCAAGGCATTAAAAGCAAAGGATTGGCGATCGTTTCTAGACTTTATACCTACGGCTATTTTCTTTTCTATTTTTTGAAGCATCCCACTGTAGCTGTTGTAATAAGCCAGTGCTTTCATTTCATCCGACTTAAAAATAAAGAATTCATTCGAAACTGGATTCTTTACATATTGGCTAAACTCAGATATAACGCCGTAATTGTTTACATCTTCCACAAACGATTTCTTGGTTTCTATTTCGCGAACTCCTGGGTAGATATCTTTTTTGGTTTTTCCTCGTTTGTAATCTTCCGAATTTAACGCCAAAGCTCGAGCTTTAACGCGTTGATTAATATCTTTTGAAACTAAAGTGACTTGAAATTTAGATTTATGTTTTTCTTTCAAAAAGAGGCCCGTATCAATAATTTTATCATCATTGGTTTTTGAGGGAAAGTCTTTACAAATGATTTTTATTTTTCCATCCGAGTAGGGTTTCATGCTTTGCCATCGGTTCGACAGGTTTTTTGAGGAAAGATTGTCTAAAAAGCGTATAAATTCTCTAGCTTGATAATTTTTATTTTGATTACCTTTTTTTAAGCCATCCAACTCTTCCAGTACGCTTATAGGAATAGCAATTCTATTATCTTCAAAAGAAAAAACACTGGCTGAATCGTATAAAATAACGGAGGTATCTAGAACAAATATCTTTGCACTCATTTAATTAAGGTTTGTTCAACGAAGTTAAGAAAAAAAGGCTCTTTAGATTTAATGTTCAGCGAAAATTAAGAAGGTTTAAAATCGTTTTTAATAAAATTTCAAATGAAGTTTTGTTCGTTATTAACATTAATTTAAGACTTATTAAAGATTTTTTTAATTCAAACTTTACACAAAGCATGCGTTAGTAGTTTTTAACTAGATATGGTTAATCATTAATGTGGTTATTTTATTAGAATACAATAAGGACAAATAGTTAACATCTGCTTCAAACATATTTTATTATCTTCGTGGCGCCTATTTTTAATGGCTAACTTAACCTTCAAACATTATTCAAACAATGAAAAAAAGTGTGTTTTTAACAGTATTATTTTGTATTACATCGTTAGTTTCATTTACTCAGACAATGGATTGTGACATGATAGAAATGTCACTTAACAGTTCTGAAGATAATTTAGAACTGATAGAAGTAAATGTAAACATCCCAGATAATGGAACGGTCGACTATTCTTGGACAATAATTTCAGACAATGGCGATGTATTTCTTACAGAAAATTCTTCAACCCCTGTTTTTGAAATCCCTTTTGGAGATAATAATTCTGATCTTTTGCTTTGTTTGGATCTATCTGTCAACCTAGCTTTTGAAGATTTATTTTGCTCAGTTTGTCAAATTATTACACTATCTGACAATGAATGGGTATTGCTAGATGAAGGAAATGAAAATGGGGAAGGCGGTGAAAGCGAAGGGGGAGATGATGGAGAAGGGGGAGAAAACGAAGATGGAAATGATTTGATTTTTGAAATTGAATGCGACAACGAATGGATAGAAGTCAGTCTAGTCGATTTAGGAATGACTGAAGAATCGTTCTTTGACATGCTAAACTCTGACCTAAACAATGACGGAATAATCAATGATGATGATAGTGATATGCTTGCATTCTTGCTTGGATGCAACGACATTGAATTGGAAAACAATAACCCTATTGACACTGTCTCAGAATCGGCCGCATATACTTTTGAGTGTAATGGAGAATATATAAGTGTCTCGCCCATGGAAATGGGTTTCACCGATGAAGAGTTTGAGATTCTTATCGGTGAATACGACCTTGAAAATTCGGAAATGGAATCAACAGATAACTTTTTAGCTCTGCTGTTTGGTTGTGAAGAAGCACAATGGAACGATGAGATAGACAATGAGGAAGAGGTAATGTATGAAAGCTTTGTGTTTGAGTGCCAAGGAGAAATTATTACACTAGAATACGATGTCTTAGACATGGACATTTTTGACTTTACGGAATTACTTAATCTAGATTTAAATCAAGATGAAGAGTTGAACGAAGAAGACCTAACATTTTTGTTTAGTTGCGACAACGACTCCATTGAGGTAAACTGGCTGAGTGCTATCAATACAGGTGAAATACCCGAGGGTTTTAGCGATTTCATATATTCTATGATGAATACAGAGTCGTCCTCATTTAGCTACACGGACTTCCTCAATGATGCAGAAACAACAGGATTGACTAACTTTAAACCCACTAGCAAACGCTTATTAAAAATAACCAACCTATTGGGAGAAAAAGTACCGTTAAAATCAAACGATATTCTTTTCTACATTTATGACGATGGTAGCATCGAAAAGAAGATTTTTATAAAGTAATAATATATAATCTATTTGTATAGGGTATTAGTTTCTAATACCCTATTTTTTTACGCACACGTTGCAATACATCTTGTGCAATCGATCTAGCTTTTTTGGCCCCTTTTTGCAATTCGTTTTCAATTTCTTGAGTATTCTCCATGAGATAAGAAAACCGTTCTCTTTGGTGAGAAAATTGGTCCAAAATCAACTCATACAATGCTTGCTTAGCATGGCCATAGCCGAAGTTGCCCGCTTCGTATTTAGATTTTAAGTCTTCGATTTGATCGTCATTCGCCAACAACTGATATAGTTTAAACACATGGCATATAGACCAGTCCTTAGGATCTTCTAGCGGTGTGCTGTCGGTAACAATACCCATAATTTGCTTCCTCAACTTTTTTTCTGGTAAAAACACATCAATGAAGTTATTGTAAGATTTACTCATTTTCTGTCCATCCGTCCCTGGTATGGTCATTACACGTTGGTCAATTTGTGCTTCAGGCAATACGAAAGTATCACCAAATGTATGGTTGAACGCCCCAGCAATATCGCGCGTCATTTCAAGATGTTGTTGCTGATCTTTGCCAACAGGTACAATTTCTGCATCGTACAAAAGAATATCGGCAGCCATCAGTACAGGGTAGGTAAAAAGTCCAGCATTGACATCGGACAGGCGATTGGATTTGTCTTTAAAAGAATGAGCATTAGCCAACATGGGATAAGGCGTAAAACAATTTAAATACCACGTTAACTCACACACCTCAGCTACGTCCGATTGCCTATAAAAAAGATGGGTGTTGGTATCTAAGCCAAAAGCCAACCAGGTGGCGGCTGTAGCATATGTATTGTATCTAAGTTGTTCGGCATCTCGAATGGTAGTTAGAGAGTGTAAGTCGGCTATAAATAACAAACTTTCATTCTCTGGGTTACTAGATAATTTGATGGCAGGGAGAATGGCCCCTAAAATATTTCCTAGATGAGGAACACCAGTGCTTTGAATACCTGTTAAAACTCTTGCCATATTTAAATAAGTGTAAAAATAACAAATGCTACAAAAAAGTCGATGATTTCACTACTTTTGTTTTAGTTATGAGACTTATTAAAGGACTTTTTAGTTTTTTATGGCGTTTATGGTTTTTTCTGACCTTTGCCATTCCATTTTTGTTGCTTCTTCCGCTCACTATTTTCATGACGTTAAGTCCTAAATTCTATCCTACTTTGTACGTCCTATTACATCAAAAAAGTAAATTCATGATGTATTTTAGTGGCATCTTTCCTAAGGTAAAAAAAGAAGCTACGCTTGACCCTAAACAAAACTACTTATTCATTAGCAATCACACGTCTACTTTAGACATACCTATGATGTTTTTTTTGAGTAAAAGACCCATTTCTTTCATGGGTAAAGAATCGCTAGCCAAGTGGCCTTTGTTTGGCTATTACTACAGGCGTTTCAATGTGTTGGTTAATAGGGCAAGTTTGAAAAATTCCTATCAGGCATTCGAGCAAGCCGGGCAAAAAATAAAAGACGGGCAAAATATGGTTATTTTTCCAGAAGGTGGTATCGTAAAAACCGAGGATAGACTGGCTAAGTTTAAAAATGGCCCTTTTCGTTTGGCTGTCGAACAAAATGTTTCCATTATTCCTATTACCTTTGCAGACAATAAATGCATCTTTCCTGAAAGTTATTTTGCAGGAAGACCAAAACGTGCTAGAATAACCATTCACCCGGCTATTGATCACTGTTCAACTAGAAACATAGAAGAGCTCAAAGAAACCGTTTATAACATTATTGAACAAGAACTCATACGATATGAAAATTGACCAAACATTAATTGATAAACTCGCCAAGCTAAGTCAACTGGAATTTAGCTCTCAAGCTAAAGCCCAAATGGAAACTGACCTCTCAAAAATAGTCGCTTTTGTGGATAAACTTGAAGAGGTAAATACGGACAATGTAGAACCCTTAATCTACTTAAATGAAGACGTCAATAATTTACGTGACGATCAACTTGGTCAACATGTAAGCAAACAAGAAGCATTGAAAAACGCCCCCTCCAAAGATTCGGATTATTTCAAAGTTCCGACCGTCTTAAAAAAGTAATTATTTGCAATTTTCGTCGAACGCTTGCATCAGGTTTTCGGCAATCATTTCTGCTGGACGACCTTCAATATGATGGCGTTCGATGAAATGTACTAAATCGCCCTCTTTAAAAAGAGCAATTGAGGGCGAAGATGGAGGGTAAGGCAAGCAATATTCTCTTACTTTAGCAACCGCTTCTTTGTCTTGACCAGCAAAAACAGTAGTTAATTTGTTGGGTACTTTTGAATGTTTTGCGGCCATCTTTACCGCCGGACGAGCATTGCCAGCTGCACAGCCACATACTGAGTTAATCATTACCAAAACGGTACCTTCTTTTTGGTCTAGGACAGACTCTACCTCCGTCGCGGTCTTCATTTCTTCAAAACCGGCTTCAGTAAGGTCTAATCGCATGGGCGTACATAGTTCTTCAGGATACATAGTTTATTTATTTTTAGTGGTACAAAATTACTTTAGTTGACGCTTACTCACAAAAAAATCTTTAAGTATTTGACTGCATTCTTCGGCCATTATTCCACCAACAACTTCTGTTTTAGGATGTATAATAGTATCAGATAGAGCTTGAAAACCTCTTTTTTCATCGCTAGCTCCAAAAACTATTTTTTTTAATTGCGACCAATATGAGGCACCGGCACACATAACACAAGGTTCTAGGGTTACATACAACGTACATTCATTCAAATACTTACCTCCTAGATAATCGGCAGCGGCCGTAAAAACTTGCATTTCTGCATGTGCAGTCACATCATTCAGGCGTTCGGTATAATTGTGGGCTCTAGCAATAATTTGATTGTCACAGACCACCACTGCTCCAACAGGCACCTCATCCATAGACAATGCTTTTTGTGCTTGTTGAAAAGCTATTTTCATAAAAAAATCATCCGAAAAATCCTGTAACATTTAGCAAAAATAGGATTTTAAAGAAATCACATCAAATTTCAGATAGAAATTAAATAAGTCGTAATTTTACTAAAAATTAAAATTTAAAAACATGTTAAGAACGCACCATTGTGGGGAATTACGACTAAACCATTTAGGTCTGACGGTCACGCTCAGCGGTTGGGTACAAAAAAACAGAGATTTGGGTGGTATGACCTTTATTGACTTGAGAGATCGTTATGGGATTACTCAATTGGCTTTTAACATGGAAACCTATTCTGACGTATGCTTACAAGCCAGAAAACTGGGGAGAGAATTTGTCATTCAAGCTACTGGAAAAGTCATAGAACGTTCAAGCAAAAATAACAACATCGCCACAGGGGAAGTTGAAATTGAAGTCACTGAACTTAAGATTCTAAATGGTGCTAAAACCCCTCCATTTACCATAGAAGATGAAACCGATGGTGGCGACGATTTGCGTATGCAATACCGTTACTTAGACATTCGAAGAACACCTATTAGAGACAATTTAGTTCTAAGGCATCGCCTTTCTACGGAAACTAGAAAATACCTTGATGCACAAGAATTTATAGAGGTAGAAACTCCCTACCTTATCAAATCTACTCCTGAAGGAGCACGTGACTTCGTTGTTCCGTCACGAATGAACGAAGGTCAGTTTTATGCTTTACCTCAATCGCCACAAACGTTCAAGCAGTTGCTAATGGTAGGCGGAATTGATAAATATTACCAAATAGTCAAATGTTTTAGAGATGAGGATTTGAGGGCTGACAGGCAACCCGAGTTCACCCAAATAGACTGTGAAATGTCCTTTGTAGAACAAGAAGATATACTAAACACTTTTGAGGGCTTAACACGGCATTTATTAAAAGAAATAAAGGGAGTGCAAATAGATAAATTCCCAAGAATGACCTACGACGACGCTATGCGTTTGTACGGTTCGGACAAACCTGATATTCGTTTCGAGATGCTATTCCATGAAATGAATGACCTTACTCAACAAAACAATTTTATTGTTTTTGATAGTGCCGAATTAGTCGTTGGTATATGTGCTACAGGCTGTGCCCAGTGGACAAGAAAACAACTTGACGCTTTGACCGACTTTGTCAAACGTCCTCAAATTGGGGCCAGAGGACTCATCTATTGTAAATGCAATGATGATGGCACCTTCAAATCCTCAGTAGATAAGTTTTTCAGCCAAGAAGATTTGGCCAAATGGGCTCAAAAAATGAATGCCAAAGCGGGTGATTTATTACTGATTATGGCTGGAGAAACTGATAAAGTTCGTAAACAAATGAACGAGCTCCGATTGGAGGTAGCGGAACAATTAGGGTTGCGAAACCCCAATATTTTTGCACCCCTATGGGTTGTCGATTTTCCACTCTTGGAATGGGACGAAGAGTCGGAACGCTTCCATGCCATGCACCATCCATTTACTTCACCCAAACCAGATGACATTGCTAAATTAGACACCGATCCTGGAGCCGTAAGAGCCAATGCTTACGACCTGGTTTTAAATGGGAGCGAAATTGGGGGTGGTTCCATTCGTATTCACGATAAAGAGTTACAGCGTTTGATGTTCAATCATTTGGGCTTTACGGAAGAAGAAGCCCAAGAACAATTTGGCTTTTTGATGAATGCTTTTGAGTATGGTGCTCCTCCACACGGTGGCATTGCCTTTGGCTTTGACCGATTATGCTCCTTATTTGGCGGACAAGAAAGTATTAGAGACTTTATTGCTTTTCCAAAAAACAACTCGGGAAGAGATGTTATGATTGATGCCCCATCGAGCATTGACAATAGTCAACTTGATGAGCTAAATATTAAGCTAAAATAAAACCGAAGGTCTTATTAAATTAAAAGGCCCTAAATGGGCCTTTTTAATATCAAACACTTTGTTACAGCGTCCCTCTGTTTCCTTGTTCTCTTTCAATGGCTTCAAACAGGGCTTTAAAGTTCCCTTTTCCAAAAGACTGTGCTCCTTTTCGTTGGATAATTTCAAAAAACATGGTTGGTCTATCAACAACTGGCTTAGTAAAAAGCTGTAATAAATACCCCTCATCATCTCGATCTATCAAAATGCCGTGTTGCTTGAGAACCTCAACATCTTCGTCAATATCTCCTACTCTTTCTAACAAATCGTCATAATAGTTTTCAGGAACATAAAGGAATTCTACTCCTCTATCGCGCATAGCAGATACAGTAGCAACAATATCGTCAGTAGCAACAGCTATATGCTGTACGCCTGGACCATTATAAAAATCGATATATTCTTCGATTTGTGACTTCTTCTTTCCATCAGCAGGTTCATTGATAGGAAACTTGATTCGACCATTTCCATTACTCATTACCTTGGACATGAGGGCTGTGTAGTCAGTGGATATGTCTTTATCATCAAAAGAAATGATTTGGGCAAAACCCATGACTTTAGCATAAAACTCACACCAGGAATTCATTTCATTCCAATCCACATTTCCTACCATGTGATCAATAAACTTCAATCCTACTGGAGATGGGTTGTAATGGCTTTCCCATTTTTTATATCCAGGTAAAAAGATCCCGTTATATGCCTTACGCTCGACAAAAATGTGAACGGTTTCACCATAAGTATGAATGCCTGAGCGAACGACTTTACCAAATTCATCCTCCTCAACGGTTGGCTTCATATAAGATTTGGCACCTCTTTTAGTGGTTTCTTCCCATGCTTTGGTAGCATCTTCTACCCATAAGGCCACGACTTTTACTCCGTCACCATGTTTGTTTATGTGTTCATTCAATACACCTCCCTTGTTCAAAGGTGTGGTTAGAACTAAACGTATTTTATCTTGCTTGAGGACATATGAAACACGGTCTTTCATACCGGTTTCTAGACCAGCAAAGGCCTCCGATTGAAAACCAAAAGCAGTTTTGTAAAAGTGGGCTGATTGTTTAGCATTACCCACGTACAATTCCACATAATCCGTTCCTAATAAGGGCAAAAAATCGTCTGCCTCATCGAATAGTTTTTTTAATCCGTATTCAGTATTTTGAAGGTTTTTTAAGTTTTTAATCTCTGCTGACATAATTTGTGTGTTTAATTTTATTTATCTAACCACGACTGATGGTAATCGCCATCAATTAAGTCCATGGCGGCTTGTGTTATTTTTAAAGGTTTGAAGGTATCTACCATAACGGCTAATTCTTCGGTTTCTGTTTGACCAATACTTCGTTCGGCGGCACCAGGGTGTGGACCATGAGGTATGCCTGCTGGATGTAGAGTAATTTGACCTTGCTCAATGTGGTTTCTACTCATGAAGTCGCCATCGACATAATACAACACCTCATCGGAGTCAATATTGGAGTGATTGTAAGGAGCTGGGATGGCCTCAGGGTGATAGTCATACAGTCTAGGACAAAATGAACATACCACAAAGCCAGCCGCTTCAAACGTTTGATGAACTGGAGGGGGTTGATGGACACGACCTGTAATGGGTTCGAAATCATGAATTGAAAAGGCATAGGGATAATTGTAGCCATCCCAACCAATGACATCGAAGGGGTGAGAAGCATATACATACTCATGAAGTTGTCCTTCTTTTTTTATCATAATGGTAAAGTCCCCTTTTTCATCGTGTGTTTCTAGAGTATCTGGTTGACGCAAATCGCGTTCACAAAAGGGCGAATGTTCTAGTAATTGTCCAAACCAATTTCTGTAACGCTTAGGGGTGTACATGGGGCTAGTGGACTCAACAATGAACAGGCGATTTTCTTCACTATCAAACTGAAAAGCGTATATCATCCCTCTTGGAATCATCAAGTAATCACCCGGATTGAATGACAAATTACCTACTATTGTTCTTAGTGTTCCACTTCCTTTGTGAACAAAAACGAGTTCATCGCAATCGGCATTTTTGTAAAAATAATCCGTCATGGATTGTTTGGGTGCTGCCAATGAAATATGGCAGTCGTTATTGACCAAAACCGGCACTCTACTTTCTAAAAAATCATCGGTTGGAGGAACGGAAAAGCCCTTCAAACTAAGGGATTTTAAATTTTTCTCTACGGCTATTTTAGGACTGACATCCTTCACGCTTAAAATATCTTTCACCATAGTGGGTCGGTGTGTATGATAGAGCAATGAGGACATTCCGTCAAAACCAACTGTTCCAAACAACTGTTCGTAGTACATTCCGCCCCCCGGCTTAGAAAAGACGGTGTGTCGCTTGTGGGGTATTTTCCCTAATTTGTGATAAAATGGCATAGTATCCGTTTTAAGTTAGTAAGTTACAAAAATTTTACTCTTTAAATGCTTTCGACAAATCCACCTTTTGATGGCTGTGAAAACGTTTTTTATTCTCAATTCCTTGTCGTTGTTTTTTCTGCTCTTCGAAAGGTAAGTGGTAAACTTCTTGACAAGCTGCCGAACAACATCCTTCATGTTCTTTTTGGCAATTTTGACACTGTATGAATAATAGGTTACAATTAACATTATTGCAATTGACATGGGTGTCGGCTGGTTCTCCACACTGATGACAGTGACTGATTATATCGTGACTAATGCGTTCGGCCAGTCGTTCATCAAATACGAAGTTTTTACCCCTAAACTTATTCTCAATATTTTGATCTTTATCCAACTGACGGGCGTAGTCGATAATGCCACCATGTAATTGGTTGACATCCTCGAAACCATGGTGTTTGAGGTAAGCCGATGTTTTTTCACACCGAATACCTCCCGTGCAGTACAACAATACTTTTTCGCTTTCCTTGCCCTTGAGTAATTTCCTAACTTCTGGAAGTTCATCTCTGAACGTTTCAGACTGGGGACAAATCGCATTTTCAAAATGTCCTATTTCGCTTTCATAATGGTTTCGCATATCAACCACCACAGCTCCTTCTTCCATGGCTTGGTTCCATTCTTTGGCACTTAAATGGGTTCCTACATTAGTTACATCGTACTGCTCTAGAGGCAAACCATCGGCGACAATTTGCTTTCTAACTTTTATGGTGAGTTTGAAGAAAGATTTCCCATCATCTTCAACCGCTATTTTCAGAGGTATATCTTTTAAATGATCTATTTTTTCTAGCCCCTCAGTAAACAAGGACCAGTTTTGTTCTGGAACACTCATTTGGGCGTTGATTCCCTCCCTAGCAATATAGATCCTACCTAAACAATTCAATCGATTAAATTCATCATACAAATCGTCTCTAAACTGCTCAGGATTGTCAATAATTACATAGCGATAAAAAGAAACCGTTTTTCGAAAAAACGACTCGCTATTCAATTTTTCCAAGGCCTGCTTTTTGCTCAACTTATTTTTAAGCCCTTTTTTGTTAGCGTTCGGATCCATTCACAAAATTTCTTTTGCCAAAGGTAAAAAAAGTAATGCGAATGCAATGATGATTTAGGTCATAGAAAGGAACATTTATTGGTTATATTTGTACTATCTATTTTTTAGGCAATCATGAAAGACCGCGTATTAGTGATAGGTGCTTGTGGTCAAATCGGCACCGAGTTGGTAGTAAATTTGCGTCAAATATATGGCGACAATCATGTTATTGCCTCTGACATTAGGCCTGCGGAACACTCCGCTTTGAAATCAGGCCCTTTTGAGCTCTTGGACATTATGGACGAACACTCATTGTTCGAAATCGTAAAAAAGTACCAAATATCTCATATCTATTTACTAGCAGCCTTGTTGTCAGCAAAGGCGGAAGAAAATATTGAATTAGCTTGGCGATTGAATATGCGTTCCTTGTCTCATGTTTTGGACCTTGCCAAAGAAAAACATATTAAACAGGTATTTTTCCCTAGTTCTATTGCTGTTTTTGGCCCCAACACACCTAAAGAAATGACTCCTCAATGTACCATTATGGAGCCCAATACGGTTTATGGTATTAGTAAATTATCGGGAGAACGATGGTGTGAATACTACCACCAAAAGTTTGGAGTTGATGTGAGAGGCATTCGATATCCTGGGCTTATTGGTTGGCAATCCACCCCTGGAGGGGGAACTACTGATTATGCCGTACACATTTTTCACCAGGCCTTAAACTCTGGTTCTTACACCTGTTTTTTGAATCCAGATACGGTCTTACCTATGATGCATATGTCTGATGCAATTCGTGCAACGTTAGAAATTATGCATGCCCCTGCTCATCAAATCAAAATTCGTTCCTCGTACAATGTGGCGGGAATTAGCTTTAGCCCCCAACAATTGGCACAAGAGATAAAACGTCATTTACCTCATTTTGACATGCACTATCAATCGGACTTTAGACAAGCCATCGCCGATAGCTGGCCACATAGCATTGATGATTCTGTGGCTAAAACCGATTGGAATTGGAAAAGTTCCTTTAATTTGCAAGAACTAACATCTGATATGCTAACCAATATTTCTAATACTTCGACCAAATCAGAATAATGGCTTTAGATTTAAAAATATATAATACGCTGAGCCGTAAAAAAGAAATCTTTACACCCATACACCAAAACCATGTGGGCATGTATGTGTGTGGTCCAACGGTATATGGCGATCCTCATTTGGGGCATGCTCGACCAGCCATTACCTTCGATGTTGTTTTTAGATATCTTCAACACCTTGGATTAAAAGTTCGCTATGTACGAAACATTACCGATGCTGGTCACCTAGTCGATGATGCCGACCAAGGCGAAGATAAAATTGCAAAAAAAGCACGCCTGGAAAAACTAGAACCCATGGAAGTCGTGCAACATTACACCATCAAATACCACAAAGCAATGGAGGCCTTGAATTGTTTAGCCCCTTCCATTGAACCCACAGCCACAGGTCATATCATTGAGCAGATAGAAATGGTCAAAAAAATTGTAAAAAACGGTTATGCCTACGAAGTTGATGGATCGGTCTATTTAGATGTCAATAAATACAATGAGGATTTTCCTTACGGTAAACTTTCAGGTAGAAACTTGGAGGACACTCTAGAAAATACCAGAACGCTGGAAGGACAAAACGAAAAGAAAAGTCCAGTAGATTTTGCCATTTGGAAAAAAGCTACACCAGAACACATCATGCGATGGCCCTCGCCTTGGAGCGATGGCTTTCCAGGATGGCATTTAGAATGTTCGGCTATGAGCAGTAAATACTTAGGTCATACGTTCGACATTCACGGTGGTGGAATGGATTTAGTATTTCCACATCATGAGGCCGAAGTGGCTCAATCCAACGCCTGCAATCAGTGCGACCCTGCCAAATATTGGATGCACAATAACATGATTACCATCAATGGACAAAAGATGGGTAAATCATTAGGCAACTTCATCAACTTAGAGGAATTTTTTAGTGGCCAACACGAATTGCTTGAGAAGGACTATGCCCCCATGACCGTACGCTTTTTTATTCTACAGGCCCATTACAGAAGTCCGCTTGATTTTTCAAACGATGCTTTGCAAGCTGCGGAGAAAGGACTAAATAAACTCTTCAAAGCCCAAAAAACCCTTGCAGAACTCAACCCTTCCAAAGATTCTTCGGTAGAGATAAAACCCATACAAAACGATTGCTACCATGCCATTAACGACGACTTCAATACTCCTATTTTGATTGCTCATCTGTTTGAAATAGTCAGAATTGTTAATTCAACCAAGGCGGGTGATGAAAGACTTAGTGCCGAGGACATTGACGTACTAAAACACCTATTTACAACCTTCGTTAACACAATTTTGGGGCTTAAAAAAGAGGAAGAAAAAAACAATGACCTAAGCAAGGAAATGATGGAACTTATTCTTCAAATTAGAAGTCAAGCGAAAGGCAATAAAGATTGGGCTACCGCCGATTTGATTCGCGATGAATTGAAGAAACTAAACATTGAAGTTCGCGATGGAGCCGAGGGCAGCACTTGGGAAATAAACAATTAACTATGCGTGACCTATTTATTCTTTTAAGTTTTTTTTTCTTATTGTCTTGTCAGCCAGAAAATAAGACTAACGTTAGTGTTAAAGACACCAAAAAAATAACTGTAAATGTACCAGAATTCAATGCCGATAGTGCTTATGTTTATATTCAAAAACAGGTGGATTTTGGACCGCGCTATTTGAGTAGTCCTGGATGGAAACAGTGTGGGGATTTTTTACATAAAAAACTACTCCAATACACACCTCATGTGCAAGAACAGAATACCAGCATAAAAACATACGATGGCAAAAGCCACACTCTGCGCAACATTATTGCTTCCTTTAGTCCCGAAAAAAATAACCGTATTCTATTGTGTGCCCATTGGGATACGCGCCATGTGGCCGACCATGATGATGAACGGCAAAACGAACCCATATTAGGTGCTAACGATGGGGGTAGTGGCGTGGGCGTACTCATAGAAATAGCTCGTCTTTTATCTCAACAGGAAAGCCGAATGGGCATAGACATTTTATTATTCGATGCTGAAGACTATGGAAATCCCGACAATTCGTCGGCCAACTCAGCCACTTCGTGGTGCATTGGCTCCAAATATTGGAGCGAAAACCCCCATCAAGAAAATTACTTCGCTCAATTTGGCATCTTACTCGATATGGTAGGAGCTAAAGGTGCTCGCTTTACCCAAGAGGGATTATCGCGAAATTATGCCCAACGCATCCTAAAGAAAGTATGGCAACAAGCCCATACACTAGGATATGGGGATTACTTTTCTTATCAAATGACCCCCCAAATTATTGACGACCACCTGTACCTCAACACAGTGGCCAACATCCCAACTATTGATATTATTGAATACGATAACAACACCCAATCGGGCTTTTTTGAGCACTGGCACACTCATGGCGATGACATGAGCAACATCGACAAAAACACCCTCAAAGCCGTCGGCCAAACCGTTACATCTGTTGTTTACAAGGAATAATCTTCACAAGCTTATAAAACCTTAATCCATAGTAAATTAAAATTTATCGTTTTATGAACGATTTGATTATCAAATCAATCCTTTTTTATT
>CAXDOW010000011.1:0-30646 GCA_963991165.1 uncultured Flavobacteriales bacterium
TTTATTTCGACCGTATTAGGAAATTCGTAAATTTGAATTCGAATTAAATAAATCAATGATAAAATTACTTATTCTACTTATTTTTATTCCAACATTTTGTATTGCTCAAAATCAAGTTTCTAAAACAATGGTTTTTGATGGTAATGTTAGAGAATATATAGTTTATATCCCTACAGGCTATGATGGTACTGTGCATTTTCCTTTGCTATTTAGTTTTCATGGAGGCGGTGGTTACGCAAGTGAGTTTATTCAAACAAATGATATGAGACCAATTGCTGATACTGCAAATTTCATCGCTGTTTACCCTCAAGGGGCTCTCGATTTTGACGCTGTTGATGATGGGGGCCAAGCATCTACTTCATGGATTCACAAAGCTCCAACAGACCATGATGATATATTTTTTGTTGAAGCAATGATTGATACACTTAGCGCTCAATATTCAATTGATAATGATAGAGTTTACGCATGTGGATATTCAGAAGGAGGTATTTTTTCTTATGAGTTAGGATGTCGTTTAAATAATAAAATTGCAGCATTTTCAGCGGTATCTGGAAGCATGTTGTCGGATTATTATAGAACTGATATTTACGGTTGGGACGCATGCTCGCCCACTCACCCAACGGCAATGATGCTTATTCCAGGTACAGTTGATCAAAATCCACATTCAAACTATGATGGTTTTTCATACGAAGATATGTCACTCTATTTGTCAGTTGAAGAAATCACATCGTTTTGGTCAAACTTCAATAATACAGATATAAACCCTGTTATAATTAATGTTGAAAATACTTCCCTTAATGATGGAAGTACAGTAGAAAGAAAAAGTTGGCTAAATGGAAATAATTGCACCTCAATACAAGAATTAAAAGTAATAGGAGGTGATCACGATTGGCCTGGCACTTTTGGTAATATGGATATTAATGCATCTCAAGAAATTTGGAAATTTGTTTCCAAACATGACATAAATGGTTTAATTGATTGTAATGCAGTGATGGGTGAATATCAATTTGATATTATTCAAACAAAAAAAATCATAAAGAAAACAGATGTTTTAGGAAGAGATATTAAAGAGGTGAAAAACATTCCACTTTTGTATTTCTTTGATGATGGAACGGTTGAGAAAAAAATAATAATTGAATAGATAAAAACCCACTCAATTGAGTGGGTTCGATTTTGGTGGACCTAAGCGTCCTTATTTCGAACTTTCTATGTTAAAGTTTTTTGTTTTTTCTAAAATCTAAAGCCCAACATAAAAACAGTTTCATCGAAAATAGAGTATGAATATGTTTGTTCATTTTCAACTGTTGAAAATGAGTTTATATCTTTATTTTTTGTGTGTTCAATTGGAAAATGATAATCAAATGAAACATACATATTCTTGAAAGTATTTATTTGAACTCCAATTATTGGACTAAAAGCATGCTTAGTTGTAGTATTATCTCTGTTATTGAAATAAGCATAATATTTAGACCCTTCTACTGCGAAATTTAGTGCTATTTTTTCATTAATTTTTTTTATTTTTTCTAATCCGATTCTTAGTTTATACGAGCCTCCTTGTGTTGTGTTATTACTTTTGGTGAAATATCCACCCAATCTTATTCTATATGAGTTTGAAAATTGGTACTTATAGTTAAGCCCTCTAATTTCATCATTTGAGCTAAAAAGCTGGATGAAATCACCGGGGTCAAGTCCAATTTGGTGCTTATTTTCGGATTCTTGTGCACTAAGAGAAAACAAAATAAAGTAAAAAATTAAAAATAAAATATTTTTAATCCCACCAATCGCCCATATAGGGGTACAGAATATCTTCAACATCTTGAATAAAGGGTTCATAATAAATTTCTGATGACTCAGTAGTTCCATCACAATGTATAATACTTACATCATAATTACCATTATCTAACTCGATGAGCTCTAAGTTAGCAATTACATTACCATTATTGATCACATCAACATTTGTTGCATTATTTACAGTTTCAGTGTCTACATCATCATCAAAATCTATTAGATTACAATTCATAAATGCGTCAAAGGTCATATTTCCAACAGATAAATTTGTAGAGATATTTTCAATGTTATTGCCTTCTAAATTTTCATAATCATCGGAATTAAGAAGGACATTTGCGTAAAAATTTATGTCTGCCTGATTGTTTGTCTGAATATTAATTTGAGCCTCAAAGTTAAAGGGAGTAACCTGTTGTCCTTGTATTTGAATGGTCATTGGATCAACGTAAATAGTAGTGTTTATTGATGTAGGAATAGGATCATCATAGCTTATTGATGAAACTAAACTGAAAATTTCAATTCCATCAACTGTAAGGTTGGCATTAACATACGTAGGTAGAGAGTAATTTTCTCCGTTAATAAAAACATTTTCATCAATATAATCACTTAAAGTAAAAATAGCATTATTGATTATTGATGTTGGGCTTGATGGAAATGAAACTTGAATATTATTCGAGTTTAAACTTAAATCAAATGTATTTGTATTATTATTCCATTCATATACCCCTTGATTAGATTCAAAGTCAAATAGATTATTATTATTGATTTGATCTTCAAAATTAATGGTATTGTTTAAGCCCTCAATCATTGATTCTACCCAATCTTCATTCATGACTTCAGCGTCTTCAATATTTAGGTATTCGTTTAATAATTGAAAAGACAAAGAGCCCTCGACCTCTTGAACAATAGAAGTAACATCATTTGTCATACTAGTGATTTCTTGCTGATTTTGATTTACATCACATAAATCTATTGGATCTGGGTCAGTTGGATCAATTGGATCAATGATTTCTTCTTCACATCCCAAAAAACAAACAATTAAAAGAGAACTAATTAATACTTTAAATTTCATATTTTTTTTTGCAATATATCAAAAATACGGAACACTGTCTCAAAATGAGATGGATTCCGCTTTGGTGGGCAATGAGGGACTCGAACCCCCGACTTCCTCCTTGTAAGGGAGGCACTCTGAACCAACTGAGTTAATCGCCCAAAGGGTTGCAAATATAGTAGAAATTGAATCAATGGCAAATTTTTGGTTTATAGAATTTCGGCTACCGTAAAGGTACTTCCTCCTACAAAAATTAGGTCGGTTGTGAGGGCTTTATTTTGAGCTGCAGATAGTGCTTTTTTTACTGAGGGGTAAGTGTTACCATTTAGTGTATGCTTATGTGCTTGGTGTTTTAATGCTGTGGCTTCTAAAGCCCTAGGGATAGAGGCCTGACAAAAGTAGTAAGTAGCCTCCTTGGGCATGAGAGCCAAAATGGTATCGATGGATTTTTCTTTTACCACTCCCAATACGATGTGAAGGGTGTCAAATGGGATTTGGCTGAGTTGCTTTACGATGTAAGCAATACTATCGACATTGTGTCCTGTATCGCAAATGGTCAAGGGGGTGTTTGACAAGGTCGTCCAACGTCCCAACAATGAGGTGTTTTTTTGAACATTTAAAAAGCCATTTTTACACTCTTCTTCTGAAATAAGCCATCCGTTTTGAGTGAGTATTTTTATGACGGCATAGCTTGTTGAAATATTTTCTTGTTGGTAGTTTCCTTTCAGGTCGCATTCAAAGTGAACGGCTTTGGCGTAATGCAAAGGGGCTTGTTTACTGCTTGCAATTGATTCAAAAATGGAAGCCACTTCCTTTTGTCTTTTTCCAATGACAACGGGCCTGTTTTGCTTGATAATCCCAGCTTTTTCTCTAGCAATTTCTTGAACGGTATTTCCTAAAAGTGCTGTGTGGTCTAAGCCAATATTGGTAATGACTGACACTTCAGATTGAATGATGTTGGTGCTGTCTAGTCTTCCTCCCAATCCAGTTTCTATCACCGCGATATCTACTTTTTGATGGGCAAAATAATCGAATGCTAAAGCAACTGTCATTTCAAAAAAGGACATTCCAATCTCCGTGAACCAGGCCTTGTTTTTAGTAACGAATTGAAGCACATAATCTTCCGTTATTTTTTCACCATTGATACGAACTCGCTCTCTAAAATCTACAAGGTGAGGAGAGGTGTATAGACCGGTTTTGTAACCTGCTTCCTGTAAAATTGAGGCAATCATGTGGCTGGTCGAACCTTTTCCATTGGTGCCGGCAATGTGTACGGATTTGAATGAGTGGTGCGGGTTGCCCAATCGGTGGCTTGCTAGTACGATGTTACCAATATCGGCTTTATAGGCCATTTCGCCACTTCGTTGGTACATGGGCAATTGACAAAACAGCCAATCCAAACATGCTTGATAGGTCATTAGTTGAGGGTAAAGTTGTACACTATCGTTCCAATTTGAATTTCTGGTGCAGAGCTATTGGGTTCAAAGGTTGTTTTGAGAGCCGCACTTTTGGCTTTAGAAAATAGATAAGAGTTGGTGGTGGTAGATCCTTTGGCACCTGGTGTAGCGTTGATGACTTGACCATTTCTATTGACTCGAATAGTGACCACTACCTTTCCTTGTTGTTGTGTTTCGTTTTTTGGTTTAATGATTTGAGCGATGGTTCGCCCTCCTAACTGATAACTAATGCCATTTGTTCCTATTCCACCACCACTAAAAGCATTAGAGTTGGGGTTACCATCTTCTTTACCTTGATCGCCAGTACCTGGGGTAACACCTTGATTAGTGGCTTTATTTTCTTTTTTTCCAGGATAAAGAGCTTTAGTATCGACGATTGGTTCGGGTTCTTTTTCAATTATTTCTTCGACTTCTTCAACGACTTTTTGCTCTTTCTTGTTTTCGACGGTGGTGGGAGTTTCTACCATATCTTGAGTGCTGACGTCCTCTACTACTGGATTATTTTCAACAACTTCCTGTGGTTGTTCAATGTTTGGCTCATCATTTACCTGTTCGCTTTGTTCCATGCCGCTTCCTACATCGCTAAATCCGAAGTTGATGGTGATCCCTTCCTCTTCTGGAGGTGGTATTTGGTAGGTCAGGCCCAAAAACATAAAACACAGAATTAGTCCAACATGAAACAAAATCGTTCCTGCCATTGCTTTCCGTTTATTTTTTTTTGGAGATGACATGATACTATTTGGGATTGGTGGCCAACACGACTTTAAACTTATTTCTATAGGCAATATCCATGACTTTAACGGCATGTTCTATATCGACCGTTTTATCTGCGTGAAGCACTATGGCTGGTTCAACCTCATTAGCCAGTCGCTGGATAAGCATAGACTCCAAGTCTGATATATCAACTTTTTGATCTTCTATGTAAAAGTCAATTTCTGGAGTAATAGATACTGAAACAGTTTGTTTTTCGAGCGTTCTCGCTTGGCTATTGGGCAGTAATAGTTTTAGGGCGTTGGGACTCACAAGGGTGGAGGTTAGCATAAAAAAGATGAGCAACAGAAAGACAATATCCGTCATGGAAGACATACTAAAGCTAGCACTAACCTTATTTTTACTTCTCAGTCTCATTTATTACTATGCAATAAATCCATAAACTCTGTGGTGGTGGTTTCCAGTAAAAAAACAACTTTTTCAACCTTAGCAACGAGTACATTGTAGGCGATGTATGCAATAATTCCGACAACCAAACCAGCCACAGTGGTCACCATAGCCGTGTAAATTCCTTTAGAAAGCATTTCAATGTCAATGTTGCCACCGGCACTAGCCATTTCGTGAAAAGCCACAATCATTCCTATTACCGTACCTAGAAACCCTATCATAGGAGCTGCTCCAGCAATGGTGGCCAAGTTGGCTAAGTTATTTTCCAAAACATAGACTTCCAATTTGCCTTGGTTTTCTATAGCTGCCGAAATATCCGTCATGGGTTTATCAATTCGATCGATGCCTTTTTCTAACATTCTAGAAATGGAACTGTTGGAATTTTTGCAGAGGGTTTTGGCCGCTTTGATGTCTTTGTCTTGAACGTAATTTTTGATGCTGTTCAAAAAACTATCGTCTTTTTTGCTAGCTTTTTTAAGGGTAGAATAGCGTTCAATAAATAAATAGACAGAGATGATGGATAACACACCCAAAGTAATCATGATGATATTTCCACCAGTTCCTCCGCTACTTATCAGTTCAAGAATTGAAAGCGTTTTTTCTTCCACTATTTGCCCCTCCATAGCTGTTTGGGAAAGCGTGTCTTTCAGCGTGTTAATTTGTAATAGAATGGGTTTCATATGTGAATTTTAACGTTGTTTGTGAATAGATTATTGCATAAGTATAAAGGCTATGGCACCTGCTATATATCCTAAAAAGGCCAATAGGCTAATTTTTTTCATGTACCATATAAAATCTATTTTTAAAATTCCCATGACGGCAACCCCAGCGGCAGACCCAATAATAAGTACACTCCCACCAGTGCCAGCACAATAGGCTAGGAAATCCCAAAAGGTACCATCTACAGCAAACGCACCAGTTCCAATTTCATACATTCCCATAGCGCCAGCCACCAATGGAACGTTGTCCACTATAGCGGAAAGTAAGCCAATGATGATGTTAATGGCGTAAATATTTCCTTTGAACGTATCGTCTAAAATTACTGCCAAATCATTCAAATGACCCATACTTTGAAGTGAAGCTACAGCTAACAGGATACCTAGAAAAAAGAAAATGGTAGCCACATCAATACGTTTGAGAACACCAATGACGGTTAAGTATTTTTTATCTTCGTATTGTTTGTTTTTGTGGAGTAGTTCTGTGACCAACCACATAATACCTAAACTAAACAATATACCGACATAAGGAGGAAGGTGTGTGATGGTCTTAAAGACCGGTACAAAAAGTAGGCCAAACAGACCAAGATTAAAGATGAGTTTTTTCTCGAATAAAGTTGTTGGGTTGGTTTGGTGGCCCACCGCTACGGCATCTGATGGTCTAGTAATATTACCTTTGAGTTTTAATGACAAGTAAATAAGTGGAACTACCATACAAACCACTGAAGGGATAAAAACAGTCTTTATGATATTGAGGGCAGTCACTTGTCCTCCTATCCAAAGCATAATGGTAGTGACATCACCAATGGGCGACCAAGCACCTCCAGCATTGGCTGAAATGATGACCATGCCAGCAAACAACCATAAATCCTCTTTGTCTTTGATGAGTTTAGCTAAAAGTGCTGACATGACGATAGCTGTCGTTAGGTTGTCAAGAGTAGCCGAAAAGAAGAAAGACAAAACACATAAAATCCACATTAATTTCACTCGATTAGTGGTTTTTATTCGATTGGTTATGATGGAAAACCCTTGGTGGGCATCCACCACTTCTACAATGGTCATGGCGCCTAGAAGAAAGAACAGAATTTGACCAATTTCAGACAAGTGATGGGATAGTTCGTAAATAACAAACTTCTGTTTGACATACGCCATGTTTTCAGCAATGTACTCCGCTGTGTATTTAATGTCTTTTATTTGAAAATAGCTTAAGAACTTTTTGAAATTAGTAGCATAGATATCAATTTCAAACAGTCCTAGGGCGAAAATGGCCCAGCATAAAGACCCAGCTATTAAGGCCGAAGCGGCTTTGTCTATTTTTAGTGGATGTTCTAGAGCAATTAAAAGATATCCTAGAACAAAAACAGCTAACATTAAAAGGTAAATCATCGAAATTTATTTGAGGGTTAATTAGAATTTTTTTGCAAATATATTGTTGTGGATGGAAACGCAAATTCGCAATTATTTTTTTCTACAATTTCCATAATTTTAAAATTGATATCTTCTTTCACATCGATAAAATCGTCCCATTTTGTCGAGGCTACGTAATATAGCACCATAATGTCTAATGAACTGGCTCCAAATTCTTGAAACTTAACTCTACCTTCTTGGTCAGTTCTTGGGTGTTGGTTAATTAATGTTTCAATTTCATGAACGACCTTTTTCATTTGCTCAATAGAAGTGTCGTAAGTTAGTCCGATATAAAATCGAGCTCTTCGAACTTTTCTTAGACCAAGGTTATCAAGCTCGGCAGAAATCATATTTTTATTGGGCACTGTTACAATGCTTTTGTCAAAGGTTTGAATTCGGGTCGATCGGAATCCTACTTTTTCCACTATGCCTGTTATGTTTCCAGTAGTAACAAGGTCGCCTACTACAAATGGTTTATCAAAAAATATGGTAAACGATCCTAAAAGATTTTCTAAACTTTCTTTCGAAGCCATGGCGATGGCAATTCCGCCAATTCCCAATCCGGCGGCTAAGGCCGTCACGTCGATATCAAAAATGCTTCCCAATAGTACGAAGAATAAAATGACATACACCGTAATTTTTCCTAATTCAATAATAAAGGGTATTAATTGGTCGTCCATTTTACTCTCTGTTTTTTCAGCTCGGTTTTTGAAAACTATACCAAAGTAGTCTACAAAGCGAAGACCTATTTTAAGTAATGAAAACAAGACAATGATTGAAAACCCTTTGTTGACCAACAGCTTGAGGTTAAAGGAATCGTTTCCGAAGTTGAGTTCTTGAGGAAAGACCACATTGAGCGACCCTAAATACACAAACAACAAAAATAGACTAAAGGAGATGGGTTTGATGAGCAAGTTGTTGAAGGTGGTGGAGTCTATGGACGGATCTCTGTTGACCACTTTATAGAGCAATTGGCTGAAATAGCGAGAAATGATTCGTTTGAAAAGGAGTCCGAAACATATAAAACCCACTAGCCAAGCGTAATTTTCTAAGCTATTTCCAAAAAACGTGAGGTTTAGAATGTTGGTTAATGTCATTGTAATAAAAGTTGGTTTAGTGCAATTTCAAAAGATGTTTTAGCTATGTTTTGACGACTGGGATTAGCGTCATAGGTATTTTTTAAGGCCTCAAAAATAGTTTTTGAGGTGTCTTGAAAGATGGCAGTATCTGTCATGTCAACTTTGGCTTGCATGAGGTAAGCAAAGACCCTTGCCATACCGCAGTTGGCAATAAAGTCGGGCAATACACTAAGACGTTCGTCGGCATATTCGCCAATCCTTCCAAAGAAAATTTCTTGATCGGCAAATGGCACGTTGGCCCCACAGGAAATAACTTCCAAGCCATTGGAAATCATTCGTTCCAATTGATTTTGAGTGACCAATCTGGAGGCAGCGGCAGGAATGAAAATTTCGGCGCCGATGTCCCAAATACGCGCATTGACTTCATCAAACGGTAGCAAAGATGGCGCGTTTAGGGCATTGCCTTTTTTAGCTATAAATAGCTCACGGATTTGGTCATAACTGAAGCCCTCTTCATTGATAAGGCCTCCTTCTTTGTCGATAATACCCACAACAGAAGCCCCCAGCTGTGATTGGTAAAAAGCAGCTGCCGAACCCACATTGCCCCACCCTTGAACGATGACTTTTTTGGTACTGACATCCTCTTTTTGTAGGGTGTAAAAATGCTTAATGGCTTCTGAAACGCCAAAGCCCGTAATCATATCGGCTACGGTGTATTGTTTATTTACATCGGGCGATAACGATGCGTCGCTAAGGGGCAGTAAAACGCCCTGTTGCAGTTGCCCAATGATGCTTGATTTTTCTTCTTTGTTTGGTTTGAAATGACCATTGAATACCCCTTCTTGGGGATGTTCCACACCCAAGGCCTGAGTAATGGGAATTACTTCGTGAATTTCGTCTACGTTGAGGTCGCCACCAGTGCCATAATAAGTTTTAAGCAGTGGAGCGATGGCGGCATACCAACGCTTGAGCACTCCTTCTTTACGTGGGTCTTTGGGGTCGAAGTTGATGCCCGATTTGGCACCTCCTATGGCGGGGCCTGCAACCGTAAACTTAACCTCCATGGTTTTGGCTAAGGATACCACTTCGTGTTTGTTGAGGCCTTTTCTCATTCGGGTGCCACCACCAGCAGCACCGCCTCTTAGCGAGTTAATTACTACCCATCCTTGGGCCTCCGTTTCACTGTCTTTCCATTCAAAAACAATCTCAGGAGCTTTGTTTTCGTATGCGTCTAATAATTTTTTCATTTCAAGTCAGTTTGGGCAAAAGTAGTCAATTATGAAGTAATATTGACACCTGCCAACACGACTTTTTAAAAACTCTCCGATTTGTAATGTGACGATGATTTCATGAGGTCGAACAAACCTACCGATAGGTGAGCCATGAGGTAATGTTGTTGGGTTTGAAAATGAATGGTATGTACTTGCCCATTGTGGTTAACTTCTGAACTGAGAAAAGGTGTTGGCTGAATATCGTAATGGTATCGCAACCCATAATAGATAGTGCCTAGGCGTTTGAGCTCCGATTTTAGTGTAATGCCAGCACTCAAACTTGGACTAGTGTAACGAAACTCTTCCCGCTCAAACGCGCCAACCCAATCAATACCTACAATACCAAAATCACCACTAGACCGTATTCTTCTAGTTATTGCAACATGATTGACAAAGGAAAGAGCCGCCCCTGTTTGCCAATAAAAGTGGCTTTTTAGTTTTGTTGAATGCCAAAAGTGGTGGTTGTAAGTTAGTTGCAGAGAAGCGGTTTCGGTGAGCTGTCGGAGGTCAAACCTAAAATAGTAATCTTCCTCTGAAAGCTCCAAAAATAAACCGTATCTTCTAAAGTGGTAACTACCTTCCAAATTGTAAAAGGATTGCTTTTTATTATACGTTAGATTGGCTATGATGTTGGGACTGATGTAATTTGTATATATTTTAAATGGGAGAGATACAGTACTTAATGGGGTGTTAAAATTAAGAGCCACGCCCCCTCCCAAATTTAGGGAGAGGGATGATTGACCATATAAAGTCGAGCTACATAACAAAAGCAACATTATGCCTTTCATATTCTACCGTGTTATTACTTTTCTAGAAAAATCATCATTTCCATTTCTTAAATGGCTTTTATTTCTTTGTTTTCTTTTTGAATAAATAGGGCACAAAAAACACTGATAAAGCTCCCAAAAATCCAGCTATGACACTATTAGAAATTAAATACAAGACAAATGCAAGCGGAATGTAAAACAAAAAACTCACTAAAAAACTTTTACTCTTTTTTTTAAACATATTGGTGTAAAAAATGACAAAAGCCAAAATGAACACATTAACAATAGAAATACTCAGGGCCTTTGTATCTATACCAAAATCAGACCTCATTGTTTTGAATATAAAATGGTATTGAATAAAAACAAGACCAATCGTTATTGTTATAAAAAGAAAAATGGAAAGACGTTTTTTCATATTTAGTTTTGATGAATTTACCAGCTTATTTTTTAATAATTTTTTTTAGTTAAGCGTTTGATGAATGCCAACTGTTCGGATAGTTGGCGTGCTTCTATATTGATGATGCTATCAATTTCTACTTCTTTATTAAGTAATATGACACTAGATCCATGCCCTCCCCATTCTCTATATTCTTCCTGATAGTCTAAGACAATAGTATTATTTAATTTATTTTGTTTGATGTTGGTTAAGTCTATGACAGTACCTAAGGCATTGACCACAATTAGTGTGCTATCATATTCGTAGGAAGTTAGGGTGTTTGCTAATGCACTATTGCAAGCCGGACATCCTTTTTCGGTTAGAATAACAATGGAGTGGTACGCCATTCCTAGTTGGCGATTTGCTAGATAAGTGTGAAGTTTGTTTTCCTGTTTGCAAGACAATAACACGCTACTCAATAGTGTAAATATCAAAATATGTTTTGTGAGGGTCATAGTTTTCAATGTATTTTTTGTTTTTTCTGGCATACCATCCCTTAGAGGTTAGGTATAATACGCCTGATCTTATTTCTGGATCAGTAACTATAATTTCGTCAATAGGTTTGAAGTTCTTGTCGTACACTAACATTGACCAATGTCTTTTGTCCCAAGAATCTTCATCAGGACCCTCATAAGCATGAAGTGCTACTACATAATACCTTTGCTTCTTGTTATCAAAATAGACTTTGGTTGCAATGCTAGCATTGAGAGTACTCCAAAAGTCATACTTTTGCATACTTGTTTCATAACCCTCTTTAAGTTCGTATTGCTTGAGGGATTGATCAACTTTATTTTGATAATCTAAATAGGTGGTAGCTATATGTTTTCCTTCAAGGTCATATATAAATAAACAATCTATTTTGAACGAAATAATTTGAATACAACTGTTTAAAAATGAATAGCTAGGAAGATCACTAATGTCATGATTTTTGGGGATGAAATTGGCATAAAAAGAATCCACTAAAAAAGTTAAGACAGGAGTTTCGCTGAAAATATTTTCAACTTTAATGAAATAAGGCAAGTTTCTTTTAAGATTATTGGATTTGATGAGGTGATGAAGATAGGTTTTTTGGGGGTTAACAGGTGATTTATGACCTCTATATAGGTAAATATCTTTTTTATAAAGAAAATCATCGTCTGTTGAACTCATCATATAGGTGCCAGGACTTGAGTCAGGCAATAATTTATTTACATCAAACCGCCTAATAAGATGTCCGCTGCCGTTGATAGCTGAAACAATGCCCTTGCCTGTACTTAGTGCCAAAATAGTATCCATGGACCAAATACTAATATCATCTAAACGATGTCCTCTCGTGGCATTTTTAAAATCAATAGTTTTTATTAACTCACCATTTAGTGTGAAGAAACTGACCTTCTTATCAGTTCTACCGTTACTCAAATACAGATATTCAATTCCCGTTTTTGAATCCATATAATAACCCGAAAATGTAGGGCTAGGAATAAACTCAGTCTCAAAAACCTGTTGACCTATTTTCTTTAGCTGTAAGCCCTCTTTTTTTTGGCAGGAATACACACTACTCAATAGTGTAAATATCAAAATATGTTTTGTGAGGGTCGTAGTTTTCAATGTATTTTTTGTTTTTTCTGGCATACCATCCCTTAGAGGTTAGGTATAATACGCCTGATCTTATTTCTGGATCAGTAACTATAATTTCGTCAATAGGTTTGAAGTTCTTGTCGTACACTAACATTGACCAATGTCTTTTGTCCCAAGAATCTTCATCAGGACCCTCATAAGCATGAAGTGCTACTACATAATACCTTTGCTTCTTGTTATCAAAATAGACTTTCGATGCAATGTTAGCATTGATAGTACTCCAAAAGGAATGTTTTTGCATACTCATTTCATAGCCCTCTTTAATTTCGTATTGCTTGAGGGATTGATCAACTTTGTTTTGATAATCTAAATAGGTGGTAGCTATACGATTACCTTCAAAGTCATACACAAATAAACAATCTATTTTGAACGAAATGATTTGAATGCAACTATCAAAAAATGAATAGCTAGGTAAATCTGTGAAATCATGATTTTTGGGAATGAAATTGGCATAAAAAGAGTCCACCAAAAAAGTCAAGCGAGGTTTTTTACTGAAAAAGTCTTCAACTTTCACAAAGTACGGGTGATTGGTTAGTGTGTTGTAGTATTCAATGAGATATTCAAGATTAGAGGTGCCTTTCTCTTGTGCTAATTCAATTCCTCTGAAAAAGAAAAGTGTTTTTTCATGCAAGAAATCATAGTCATATGAGCTGGTTGGTGAAAGTCCTAAAACAGAGTCAGGTAGTAATGAATTGATGTTTAATTGCTTGATGCATTTTCCACTATCGTTTATTGCAAAAACTTCACCTGTTTTTTTGCTTAAAGCCAAAATCGTATCCAAAGACCAAATGCTAATATCGAGTAAAGAGTGACCCTTTGTAGCAAATTTATAATCAATGGTTTTGTGCAGTTTACCGTCTAATGTAAAAAAGCTGACTTTTCTGTCCGTAGCACCGTTGCTTAAATAAATATATTCACTGGCACTTTTAGAATCTGTATAAGTGCCACAAAATTTTGGACTAGGGATAAACTCCGTCTCAAAAACCTGTTGGCCTATTTCCTTAAGCTGTAAGCCCTCTTTTTTTTGGCAACCCAAAACAAATACCATCAAAAGCAAACCAGTGGATAATGTGATCCACTGGTTTGATTGATTTAATATTCTCACTTTACAAAATTGAGTTGATAGGCCATTTCTTCTCCACTGGATACATCCTTAAAGAAGAAAAACTTCAAATTATTCTTTTGATTTTCGTGAGCCGTTACTGATAATCTACCTTCTACTACTCCTTTGACATAAAACGGTTTGACATAGCGGGTCAAAACATCGTAATTGACTTCAAAAATTTGGCTAATAGCATGAGCATCTCCTTTATCTATTTCGGAAAATACATCCATAAAAACGGTGTTGTCAGGAGTGATGACTATATCGTCATCTCCGCATATACAATTACCACCACCCTTTACTGGGCATGAATACTGTCCGTTCTCAAAAACCAGTTTGTAAAATACATTTCCATTTTCACCATCTGTTAGAGTTTTGTATTCAGTAATAGTATTTGTATTAGGTGAAACTACTTCAGCTGTTTTAGAACAAGAAGTGAAAAGCGTAGTTCCAACTAAGGCAAGGAACAAGACTCCGTTAATTAATTTTTTCATAGTTGATAAATTTAAAATTGAAAAATACCTCCTTAACCGAAAGGAGCGTTTACATATTGGTAGCATAGGTGGCTACTGCACATGGCTTTTAATTTTTTCAGCCCAAGGTTAATATTATAGTTTCTACGCATTAAATTAATGCGTATCTTTAAGCAAAGGTATTAAAAAAACTGATATAGGCAAATTTACCTATATATTTTCTTTAACAAGTGTTCATTTTAGTCCTATTGTGGAAATGGTTTCCGATTCAATTCATTCAATTTATTTAAGTCGTTTGGGAAAGCGCCTGCGTCACCTTCGTCGTTCCAAGGGGTTGAGCCAGGCACAGTTAGCCATTGATGCCGACATGGAAATTTCACAAATTAGCCGCATCGAACGCGGCATCCTCAATACTTCCGTGGGTACTCTTCTTCAAATAGCCCAGGCCTTGGAAGTGGATATTTCTGACTTGCTACCGAGTTCCATTTCAAATGAAAAGGAGGGCTAGGGAAAGTACTTGCCACCTACCGAATCGCGCAATGCTCCGGTTACGCTTGCCAAACAATTTACTTCACCTCTGAGTTTTAGCACCCCCAAAAGTCCAAAGATGAGGGCTTCTTTGTAATCGATAAGCCATGGGTTAGGTATTTCAAAATGGCAATTTGAATGAAAGGTGATTCGTTGCATCAAAAAGGCATTGTGAGCCCCACCACCAGTAACCAATACGTGACCATCTTGACATACCTTTCCAATTTGCATGGCTATGTGTTCACAAAGCGTTCTAAGAACATCCCTGGGTGCGTGGTTGTGTTTTTCTATTTCTGGCAAAAAGACTGATTCAAACCATTCTTTCCCTAAAGATTTGGGTTGACTTTTATGGTAATAGTCTAGTGAGTTTAATTTGTCTAACAACTCAGGAATAATACGTCCACTTCGAGCCATATGGCCGTTTTTATCGTATTCCTTTCCTAGTTGTTTAGCCAGCTCATTCAGTGCCATATTGACTGGGCAAATATCAAAAGCCAAGCGTTGCTTGTCTTTACTATAGGAAATGTTGCTAAATCCCCCCAAATTGAGGCAGTAAGAGTAAGACGTGAAAAGCAGTTCATCTCCTATGGGAACTAAAGGGGCGCCTTGTCCGCCCAGTTTGATATCGTGACTTCTAAAATCGCAGACCACCGGTAATTTGGTCAATGTTTTTAGCAGCTGTCCGTCGCCAATTTGTAAGGTGATTCCCTTGTTGGGTTGGTGCCAAACCGTATGACCATGGGAGGCAATTAAATCTGGTTTTAAGCCCTTTGTTTGAATAAAGTCATTGATGTGTTGGGCTAAGAGTTGTGAATAGTCCTTTTCCACTTTTCGAATGTAATCAATGTTCTTCAGGTGTAAATTGGCCAATTCCTTTTTCCACCATTGGGAATAAGGCACTGTACGGCATGGCGTGAGTGTATAGCTCCATTTGGAGTCATGTATAAACTCTACATAGGCCAAGTCGATACCGTCCAAAGAAGTGCCTGACATGATACCAATCACTTTGTATGTGTGCTTTAATGGCATATTCGCTAAAATGACTATTTTTGAGCAAATTTAAACCAACTAACGACAAGTATGGATTTTTCATTGACAGAGGAACATAAAATGATACGACAAGCGGCTCGTGACTTTGCCCAAAGTGAGCTTTTGCCTGGAGTAATAGAGCGTGATGAAACGCAAACTTTTCCCCACGAACAAATTAAAAAATTGGGTGAATTGGGATTTATGGGCATGATGGTCGACCCTAAGTATGGGGGCGGCGGTATGGATACCATTTCGTATGTCTTGGCTATGGAAGAGTTGTCCAAAGTAGATGCTTCGGCCTCAGTCGTGGTGTCGGTCAACAATTCGTTGGTTTGTTGGGGGCTCGAAAAATTTGGTACCGAAGAACAAAAACAAAAATACCTTGTCCCTTTAGCTAAAGGCGAAATTATTGGGGCTTTCTGTCTATCTGAACCAGAGGCAGGTAGTGACGCCACCTCGCAAAAAACAACAGCCCAAGATATGGGCAATCATTACCTACTCAATGGCACTAAAAACTGGATAACTAATGGCAGTACGGCCTCTGTTTATTTGGTCATGGCTCAAACCGATGCGGAAAAAGGCCATCGAGGCATTAATGCTCTTATTGTAGAGAAAGACATGCCCGGGTTTGAAGTAGGACTCAAAGAAAACAAATTGGGGATTCGTGGTTCTGACACCCATTCCCTTTTATTCACAGACGTTAAAGTCCCTAAAGAAAATAGGATAGGAGAAGACGGTTTTGGCTTTAAGTTTGCCATGTCCACCTTGTCTGGCGGACGAATTGGTATCGCTGCCCAAGCTCTAGGGATTGCCTCTGGAGCGTATGAACTGTCAGTGGAATACTCCAAACAACGCAAGGCCTTCGGAAAAGCTATCCACGAGCATCAAGCCATTGCCTTTAAATTGGCCGATATGGCTACAGAGATTGAAGCTGCTCGGCTTTTGTGTCTTAAATCGGCTTGGTGTAAAGATAATGGACTAAATTTCGACAAAGAAAGTGCTATGGCCAAAGTATTTGCCTCGGAAGTGGCTATGAAAACGACCACCGAAGCGGTTCAGGTTCATGGGGGCTATGGCTACGTTAAAGAATATCACGTTGAACGCTTGATGCGAGATGCTAAAATCACCCAAATTTATGAGGGTACATCTGAAATTCAACGCGTTGTAATCTCTCGACAAATACTCAAATAAATATGAAAAAGCAGTTAGTGAATTTCAAATTTTGGGGCTTTGTTTTTTGTGTGCTAATGGTTTCAATGGCCTATAGTCAATCGCTAAATCAAGCTCAACAGTATCTCAAGTTTCTGCCATCAAATTTAAATGCTACTCATGTCAATCCATCCGACATTCCTAGTCAAGAGGTGCTTAGACAAATGGGCCTCAGTGAGACTGAAATCAAGCAAGCTATGGACTACAAGTTCCAACGAGGATCGTATAATCCTAATTTTATCGATTCTTCGGCCACTGATATTCATCAATTTCAAGCCAAAAAACTAGCAACGACACTTAGTGATACGTTGTTTCCGTATAATGATTCCATACGGTATCCTGTGGCTAAAATTTATGGTCAAAACTTTTTTCGAAACAATACAATTAACTTCTTTTCTAGGTCATACGATAGTCAAGCGCCTGAGAATTATTTACTTGGTCAGGGCGATGAACTCACTATTTCCATTTGGGGATTGGCTGAGCACAACGACATTGTGGTGGTTAACGAAAAAGGATATATTACCACAAAATACGCTGGTCGTATATATGTTGGGTCCAAAAACCTTCAGACTGCCAAGTCGTTGGTTAGAGAACGTCTAGCTAACTTCTTTGACCTTTCTAAATCTCAGTTTGATATGACGCTAAATTATTCGCGAGAAATTACCGTCAATATTATTGGAGAGGTTTTTCAACCTGGCTCTTATTCCATGCCAGCTACCAACACCGCTTTTAATGCTTTAGTGATGTCAGGTGGGCCCAACCAAATTGGTTCAGTACGGAATATTTATCTTATCAGAGATGGGCAAACCGTAGATTCATTAGATATCTATAAATTTTTGTTTGACCCTTCCTATTCCAAAGATTTATTCATGCAAAACAATGATAAGTTATTGGTCAACACAGCGGCTAATTTGGTGGAACTAAAAGGAGAGCTCAACCGTCCATATACCTACGAAATAAAAGATGGAGATATTCTAAAAGATGTTATCACCTATGCCGGTGGTTTTACCAAAATGGCCTACCAAAATGGGATTACAGTTAAGCGTATTAACGACAATGAAGTAAATACCATCACAATTGATCAAATTGGCCTAAACCACTTTGAATTGAAAAATGGAGACGAAGTGATGGTTAACAGTATTCAAGCAATACCGAGTGACTTGGTAAATATTCACTCGTCTGTTGGAGTAAGTGGTGAATATCAGTTTAGTGAGGGAGAGCGAGTGTACGACATGTTGCTAAAATCAAATTCTCTTAATGACGACTTATTTTTGCATGCGGCCTATTTAGTTAGAACGGATAGTAATTTCAACAAGCATTACGTTATAATAGATATCGCTGGTGTAGTCAATGACCCTCAGTCGTCCTCCAACATTTTAGTTGAAGAATATGACGAAATTTTCTTCCTGTCTAAACGAGATTTCATGGACGAATACGATGTGACTATTTCGGGTGGTGTCCGAGCCCCGAACACATTTACGTATGGGGAGGGTATTACGCTTTCCAATATAATTTCCATGGCAGGTGGTTTTGTTCCTCAAGCCACTGGAGGCAAGATAGATATCTCTCGAATTTTGGAATTAGATTCAGAAAAAAATATTCTGAAAGCTAAACGCGTATTGGTTCGTTCTTTTGACATTTCTATTCAAGGTGATCTGAGCGAGGACGCCATGAACTTTGAATTAGAACCCTACGATGAGATAGCTGTACGCACTAACTCGGATTATGAGGAAGTACGAACGGTTTTTATTACAGGAGAGGTGAAGTTTCCCGGTAAATATTCGCTAATAAGTAATACAGAAAGCATTTCTGAAGTGATTGAACGAGCTGGGGGTGTAAAATATACTGGTGATATTCTTTCAGCCAAAATGTTTCGCTTCCTAAAAGTAGAAGAGTTTCCAAACAATGAAATCGATTTTTATCAAGATGATAAAGAAATTATCAATGGCTTCTTCTCGGATGGTGAATTTGTTCAAATTATACCTATTGATGACGAGAAAAATCAAAAGACTAGTATTTTCGACAAAACATACATCAACAAATACACACCCGTCCACATCGATTTAAAACGAGCTATGAAATTTAGAAAGTCAAAATACAACATTGTTTTAAATCACTTGGATAGTATTCATATCCCTAAAACTCAAGACCTAATATCCATAACGGGAGCACTATCTAATTTTGAAGAGAATACTATATCTGTGCCATTTGTAGAACGTAGAGCCAATTACTATATCAATAATTTTGTAGGTGGTTTTTCAAAACACAATGTGAAATCCAACACCTTAGTTATCTCACCAACTGGATCCGTTAAAAAAGCCAAGGACTTTGGACTTTTTGTGTTGTATCCTAGAGTAAAACCAGGATCGACTATCAAACTAACAGAAGATATTAAAATCAAACGACAAAAACCTGAACCAGTCGATTGGACACGCGTGTTAGAAAGTACCGTCACCAAAATTTCGGCCTTAGCATCTCTGTATATTCTTTACTTATCTCGTCAAAACTAATATCAACTATGCAGCAAGAAAATGACGAAATACGACTAAAAGATATCATTCTTAAACTAGTTTTTTTAAAAAATTTATTACTTAGGAATTGGCTGGTTATCTTAGCGTTTGTATTGCTTTTTAGTTTATTGGGAGTTTCTTATTCCTTATCGAAAAAAACTACCTACACTGCTGATTTGACTTTTGTGGTTGATGAACAACAAGAGGGTCACAATCCCCTCAGTTCTATGGCAGGTGGCATAGCCAGTCAATTTGGTTTTAACATAGGAGGAGGTTCAAGAGGAACATTTAGTCAATCCAATATTGAAGAAATAATCACTTCTAAGCGCGTCGTGCAAGCCGCTATTCTTCAAACTGTAACTATCGATAAAAAAGAAGACTTATTAATTCATCACTATTTTGACTTCAACGGCATATATGAAGAATGGAAAAAAAATGGGGTGTCGTTTATAGATTTTTCTATAGGCTCCTCCGTATTCTCTTTTCAGCACGATAGTTTAATGGGTATAGTGTATAATGATTTGGTTGAAAATTACATTACCACCTCACTAGGCGATGAAAACTCTATATTTTTGATTAGTTGTGTTTCTGAAAATGAACAATTTTCCAAGTTGCTGACTGAGTCTTTGGCTACCACTTTGGAGAACTATTATATTAAATTTCAAACCGCTAAATCTGAAAGTACATTAAATTTGTTATCCTTTCGAGCTGATTCAGTGCTCAACGAATTGAAAATAGCAGAATATCAATACGCCACTCATAAAGATGCCAATTTTGGGGTTCAGCGTGCAGAAGGTTTGTTGGAAGAAATTAGACTAAAACGAAACGTTGAGATTTTGAATGTCATGTATGCCGAAATTATCAAAAACCTTGAAATTTCTAAATTCACGCTTATTAACAATAAACCACTACTGAATATTATCGATAGACCAGTCTTACCATTGAAAATCAATGAATTATCTCCTGTTTTGGCATTCATACTATTTGGTGTTTTGGGTGGTTTTGGAATATCTTTTTTCCTTATTGTTCGTCAATTGATTCGTGACGAGCTGGCTTAAAGAAAAGGCCTAAGTTGTTCCAGTCTTATCCCCCTCGACCCCTTTAATAAAATGAAAGTCTCTGCTATGGGGTTTTCTTGTATCCACTGCAGGCAATCTTCGGTATTTAAAAACTGTTTGAACCCGTGCTTACACTGATTGAATTCATGTCCTATAAGGATAGCGTCTAATTGCTTCGCTTCAATCATTTCTATTAAGTGTTGATGCTCGGTTATAGATTCCTTTCCTAATTCAAGCATATCCCCTAGAATAACAATTTTTTTATCATTGGAAATGCGATTAAAGGATTGAATCGATTCACGCATACTGCTGGGATTAGCATTGTAGGCGTCCAGGATAAGCGAGTTTTGTTTTTCTGTAACTATGAATTGTGACCGATTATTTTGAGGTGCGTACTCTTCAATAGCATCTTTTATATCATTTAAGCTAACACCAAAGAAATCTCCAATGGTACAAGCAGCTTTAATATTAGAACCATTATAGTTTCCAATGAGTTTAGATTGAATGACGAGTGACTTAAAATCAACGGAAGCAAAAGGCGATTCTCCATCATGCACAACATTATCGTATTCAATTCTGTTCAAATGGTTTGAAAGTGAGGTTAATAAACCGTCATTTTTGTTTATGAATATAGTTCCTCTTTTTTTCTCGATAAAATCGTAGAGCTCCTTTTTGGCAGATATGACACCTTCAAAACTACCAAACCCCTCTAAGTGCGCTTTGCCAATATTTGTGATTAAGCCATAGTCTATATCGGCAATGTCACATAAGTAATTTATCTCGTTTTGATGATTAGCACCCATTTCAACAATTAGAAATTCAGTGTCTAAATCGGCACTTAGAATGGTCAATGGAACTCCTATATGATTGTTTAAATTACCTTTAGTACAACAGATTTTAAATGATTTACTTAGCACAACATTAATGAGTTCTTTGGTGGTTGTTTTTCCATTTGATCCAGTAATTCCCAAAACAGGACATGTCAATTGATGACGATGGTAGTTGGCTAATTGTTGTAGCGTTTGCAGTACATCATCGACCAAAATCATATGATCGTTTGGTTGTAATGTTGGATCATCAACTACCGCATAAGAAGCTCCCATTGTTATGGCTTGTTCGGCATATTCATTACCATTGAACCGTTCCCCTTTTAAGGCAAAAAATAGGCATCCTCGTATTATTTTTCTAGAGTCAGTTGAAACTCCAGTCGATTTTAAGAAATGGTCATGTAAATACTCAATTTTCATATTAAAAAAAACCCCAAAATTTGGGGTTTATGGTACTTGAAAACAGATTACTTTTTATCGTAATATCCGTTGCTTTTTCCCCAATCGACAGGTTTACGTTGGTTTTCCTTTAAATTACTGGTTGGTGGTCCCAAACGATCCATAGCACATCTAAATCCAATGAAGTTGGTTGACTGCTTTTGATCTAGGAAACGCCTTGTTCCAGGTACCATCCAATATGCGCGATCTTTAAATGAACCTCCTTTATAAACTCTTGTCTGGTCGGAAATGAGGGAGGTTACATTCAACTCATATACTTCATTAGTTGTACTCCCTTCAGGGTCATCTAGCCAATCGCTTGCTGGCGCTGCTACCTGTGAGTCATAATCACCATCCAAGAAGTTGATGTTATCGGCCTTACTATAATTTCTACGGTTTAGGTTTTCTTCGACCGTTTCTTGTCTTTTGATTATATTACCTAAGCTGTCTTTTTCAACAATAAATCGATCTTCATCTCTTTCCCATGTCTCAAACACATTACCTCGATATGGGTTAAGGTCTGAGGTGTTAGGATCTACTAAGGGTCGATATACATCCATGACCCACTCAGATACGTTGCCTGCCATGTTGTAAAGTCCGTATTCGTTGGGCCAGTAACTGATGACAGGAGCAGTTTTATCGGCGTTATCATTTAATTTTCCAGCGGTTCCCATGTTGTCTCCTCGAGCTCGTTTGAAGTTGGCTACGATTTCACCCTGATTTTGTTTGGAAGGATTTCTAACTCCGTCTCCATTCCAAGGGTATAATTTTCGTTCATCTACATTTTCATTGTCCGTATTGCCCACTAAGGCCAGTGCTGCAAATTCCCATTCAGCTTCTGTAGGTAAGCGAAAGCTGGGGCTCAGGATGCCGTCCGAAATTTGAACCCCTCTAACAGCATTTCTGTCTCTTCCTGCTTTTTTGTCGTAGGCGTGTATTCCCATTTTGAGGTTAGGCAATTGTCTCCTAATTCGTCCTTCGTACTGTCCCATCAAATAGGCATCTGTATTAAAAACGTTTTCATCCACTTGTTCAGGATCTTCCCAAAGGTATCCATTGTTAATGAGTATGCGTTCGTTGTATCGGTCCGTGCGCCAAGCACAATAGTCCGTGGCTTGTTCCCAACTAACTCCAACTACGGGATATTGATGAAAAGCTGGATGGCGTAAGTAGTTTCTTACATAAGGTTCGTTATATGACATCTTATCACGCCAAACATTAGTATCTGGGACAGCTTTCCAATAAACTTCTGGGTAGGAGCCATTGTCGTAATTAGAGCCGTAAACTCGTTCAATCCAAAAAAGGTACTCCAAATAATCGACATTTCTAACTTCTGTCTCATCCATGTAGAACGATGAAACGGTAACTGTTTTGGGAACGTTATTCCAATCGAACAAAACGTCTTGTTCTACACGACCCATAGTAAACGAGCCACCTTCGATAAATACCATTCCAGATGGAGTAACTTGTTCTGTGTAATTCATGGAAATTTCAAAACCGCCGTGCTTGGGATCATTGTAATTCCATCCAGTTGTTTTAGACCTTTCTTTGCTACAACTAGCTAGAACTGCAATTGAAAGAAAAAGTAAAATGTGATTTTTCATAATTTAATGGATTTCTATGTCTTTTATGTTAACTAAAAATTAGGACAATTTATTGTTTCGTATGATTTTCCTTTGTAGCGACACGGTAGTTTGTAGGCAAACGAAAACTCATGTGCTCCTTGGGTATTACTGTTGTTGAGGTCGGAAATAGTGATGTCATAGCTGTAACCAAACTTCCATGATTTTTGTTCAACACCCAATAGAACTATAAAGGCATCGAAATTTTCAGCACTTTGCCTTAGCCAAAGACCACCAACAATGGGCCCTTTTATGACGTACATTCCGTAGTTAAGCTGCATGAAGTCTTGTTGCTTTTGGTATAATATATTAGGAGAGAACAAGGCCGCATTTTTTGGTCTATTTCCGGAATTTGTTCTGTAGGTGCCAAATCTGTTGAGAGGAAACGTGGCACCTATGTTAGCTGTAATTTTCATTGGTAATCGACTTTCGCCAATAAACCCTTGATCGGGTTGAGTAATGTGGTGCGCAGCAAAACCAAAATAGTAATCAAATTGGTTGTTGGCACGACCAAAGCCCATAAAGCCAGCTGCAAAGTCAGGAAATCCTTTTCTGTCGGCATAATTAGGAATATCCTCATTGGTGGGGTAGATAAAGCCCTGTACAGGATCAATCATATCACCAAATGTTAGACTCGTCCAGTCAATACCAAGTTGACGGTAGGCCGCCTCCAATCCAGTGTTTAAAATCAATCGTTTAGAAAGTTGCAGTCGATAGGCATAACTGGCACTAATGTGTGTCGTGTTTAAATTTCCAGCACCAGCAACATCTTTGGCAATAGCAAACCCTAAACCACCACTCAACTTTTCTACAAATTGGTCGTAAGAAGCACTGTAAGTAACGTATGTTTTGCCGATAGCTGGCCACTGGTCTCTATGATTTAAAATAATTCTAGGACAAATATTAGTTCCCGCCATCGCAGGGTTTAAATACAAGGGATTAGCAAAGAATTGACTGAATGCAGGATCCTGTGCTTTTGCATCATAAGAACTGAGAGCAAAAACCGATAAACAAAGCAGAAATGTGATTTTCTTCATTGTAAGCACATATTGTTAGTAGCTAACAAAAATATAAAAATTATCATAACTAGCTGTTGCTAACTGAATGATATGTAATAAATTGTTGTTTTATGTCGTTAGCTTAGTGTTTTTAAATTGTGTATGTTGCTATTTAAATAGTAACTTTGGATAATTCATAATTCTTACTATGAAACAAAAATGTATTTTGTTCTTGCTGTTGATGGTTCTTGTTTCTAAGGCACAATACACGCAATATTATTTTTTGGATTGGCAATGGCAAAATAACTCTCCAGCTTTGAACTTAACGGACTCTCACATCTTAAAATTCGACTTTTTGTTGGAAACGTATTCTACTGATTTTGATGTTAAGCTAGAGAATGCAGTATATGTAAAATGTGATTCTAATGAAATCGCATTTTTAGAATTCAAAGATGTCAGCTCAGAAATCTGTCTCGATTATCATTATGGCATTGAAAGAAAACACTTGAAAATTAAAGGCGAGCTTTTTCCATTTCGCCTAAACAATGGCAGGTATGAAAAATTACTTTTTTGTAATATTTCAGTTTATATGGTCAATGATTTAATTACTAAAAGAGCTACATCGGCCATAGATCATTCAGTATTATCAACGGGAAAGTGGTACAAAATAGCAGTAAATGAAACTGGAATTCATCAAATTTCTTATCAGGACTTTGTGGATCTCGGAATTGATATAGACAATATTAACCCAAATAATATCAGAATTTTCGGTCATCCAGGTGGTATGTTGCCTCTTCATAATTCAGAAAGTAGAGTGAAGGATTTGAAAGAACTATCCATTCAAGTAGTTGGTCAAAATGATAATTCATTTGATAGTGATGATGTGGTTCTTTTTTATGGTCAATCGCCTCACCAGTGGATTTTTGAAACATCCCAATTCAAGTGGCAAGAACATTATTTTGATGATTATACCTATTATTTCATAACAACTGATTTGGGTCAAGGTCAACGCATTTCCTCAACTCCTCAACAATCCTCATCTGATACACTAATCACGACCTTTGACGACTATAGGATTTATGAAAACAATGAGGTGAATTTTGTCAAGTCTGGTCGCGAATGGTATGGCGATAAGTTTGATTTAGTAGATACTAGAAATTACAATTTTAGCATTCCACATTTGATAGGAAGTGTTTCTCTCAAAGCGGTGCTAGCGGCTAGAGCAACTTCTCCTTACACCTCTACTTTTAGCATTAGTTCATCTGGTATGAGTCCACAAGATTATACTATTTCGCCTGTCACTGGAAATTATAATTATGCCAATTTATCTACGGTTGAAAATGACTTTTCTCCCAATGCAGATAATTTCAATGTCGAGATAGAATTTAGCTCAAATTCGAGCACTTCTAAAGGGTGGGTGGATTATGTTCAAATTAATGCTCAACGAGCGTTAAAGATGAGTGACAATCAACTGTCATTTAGGTCCATCAATTCAGTTCATCCAAGCAGCAAAAGTACCTTTGAGTTGTCTAATGCCAGTTCCTCGGTTACTATTTGGGATGTCACTCACCCTCTTGAGCCACAGCGATTAATCACAGATATAGAAGGAACAACACTTAGCTTTTCAGTGTCTACCGATACCCTAAGAGAATTTATTGCATTTAATGGTGGCTATAAGTCGGTCACTTTGTCTGGGCAAGTGCCTAATCAAGATCTTCATGGCTTGAGAGGTGTCGACTATATTATTGTAAGTCATCCGCTGTTTTTGTCAGAAGCTCAGCGCTTAGCAGATTTTCATAGAACCCACAGCGGACTGACTGTCGAGGTGGTTACCCCACAACAAATTTACAACGAATTCTCATCTGGTAGTCAAGATGTTTCGGCCATCAGAGATTTTGCTAAAACGCTTTATGAGCAAGAGCATTCATTAAAATACTTGTTGTTATTGGGAGATGCTTCTTACGACCCTAAAAATCGTGTTGCCAATAATTCTAACTTTATAGTTTCTTATCAGTCTGAAAATTCAACAAACTCACTCTATTCCTATGTTTCTGATGATTTTTTCGCCATACTTGACCAAGGAGAGAGCATTTCTCAGAACGATGAACAAACGCCATTTTTAGATATTGGTGTTGGGCGATTTCCAGTTCAAACACCAGAAGAAGCTCAAAATATGGTTGATAAAGTCATTGCTTATAATTCAGAAAACGCTTTTGGAGATTGGCGTCTAAATATGTGTTTTGTAGGGGATGATAATGACGTGATAGAGACCGTTCATTCTTCTCAAGCAGAAGAGTTAGCCGACTATGTAAAGTCCACTTATCCCTTTGTTAATGTGGATAAAATATATTTAGACGCCTATGAACAAATCACCTCTACAGGTGGACAGCGATGTCCCAGTGTTAATTCTGCTATTTCGGATGTTGTCAACAGGGGTATGTTTTTTATCAATTATACAGGACACGGAGGTGAGTTAGGATGGGCTCATGAACGAATTTTAGAAATTAATGATATTTATTCATGGACTAATGATAGCAGGTTCCCATTATTCATGACTGCTACCTGTGAGTTTGGACGATATGATGACCCAGCAAGAATTTCTGCTGGAGAGCATTTGTTTTTGAGAGAAAATTCGGGAGCAATAGCTTTACTGACAACCTCAAGAGTAGTCTTTACCAATAGTAATCTAAATTTGAATAATGCCTTACTTCAGAATCTTTTTCCCAAGTCTACTGATTCTATTTTTCCTCGATTGGGCGATGTATTGATGAGAACCAAAAATACGGTTACTAATGTTGAAAATTCTAACCATAGAAATTTCACCTTACTTGGCGATCCAGCCATTACTCTTTCCTATCCACGTTTTGATATAAAACTGACCAATGTTCAGGATAGTGCTAAGGCCTTAGGGAAAGTCACTGTCTATGGTGAAGTACAACATAATGGTGCTAAACTCAACGATTTCAATGGCTATGTTTTTCCTAAGGTATTTGACAAACGTAAAGACTATCAAACATTGGGGCAAGACCAATCACCTGTGCTTCTCTTCGATTTACAAAAAAACGTCATTTTTAACGGAATGTCATCTGTAGAAAATGGAGCCTTTTCATTCACTTTTATCGTACCTAAAGACATTGATTATGACTATGGAAATGGAAAAATTAGTCTATATGCTTTAGGTGATAGGAACGGTGTAACCTATGACGCTTCAGGATATAATACCCAACTCATTATAGGAGGAACTTCCAATAATTATGGAGACGATTATACAGGTCCAGATATTGAATTGTTTATGAATGACACCAATTTCATAGCTGGCGGACTTACCAATGCAAATCCCAATCTATTCGCCCGATTATTCGATCAAAATGGAATAAATACTGTTGGGAATGGTATTGGACATGATATGGTTGCTATTCTCGACGAATCGAGTACAAGCCCTATTGTTCTCAATGATTTTTTTCAATATGAAGCCAATAGCTACCAACGAGGTACGATTACATATCCCTTTTCTAATTTAGAAGATGGACACCATCAACTTACCGTCAAGGTATGGGATGTGTACAATAATTTTTCTGAGAGTCATACCGATTTTACGGTGGTCAATTCTTCTCAACTGACCATTCAGAATTTAATGAACTATCCCAACCCTGTCGTGGACTTTACGTCCTTCTATTTTGAACATAACAAAGCTCAGGAAGATTTGAATGTAACCCTTGAAATTTTTGATACACAAGGAAATATGGTTGTTAGCATACAAGATCAGTTAAAGCCACAAGGATTTAGATATGGTCCGCTTACATGGAATGGAACATCATCATCTGGTGCAAACTTGCCACCTGGAATGTACATATACAGAATAGTAGCTCAAGCAACTGATGGAATGTTGTCATCTACTTCTGCCAAACTTATACTAATAAACTAAAGCGTACGTTATAAGTATTATTAGTTTTATATTTGCCTTATTAACTTATTTAAAATAGAATGAATTACTTCAAAATTTTTATTGCCATTCCCAGCTTACTTTTACTTTGTATGAGAGCAGATGCTCAAGTTGATGTAGGTGTTGATAACAAATTTCGACTAAACACGATTACCACAGCCGTTCCTTTTCTGATTATCAGTCCAGATGCCAAAGCAGGTGCTATGGGAGACGTTGGTGCAGCTACAAATCCTGATGCGATGTCAATGCACTGGAACCCTGCCAAATATGCTTTCGCCAAAAATGATATTGGGTTTTCGATTTGTTACACTCCTTGGTTATCGGCTTTAGTTTCGGATATTAACCTCTCTTATCTTACGGCTTACAAGCGATTGAACAAAAACGAAGTGCTAGGATTTTCTCTAAGATACTTCAGCTTAGGAGAAATAAATTTTACCAATGAAAATAATGAATCATTAGGAACACACAGTCCCAATGAATTTGCACTGGATGGTGCCTATTCTCTAAAGTTATCTCCATCATTTTCTACAGGAGTAGCATTAAGATATGTTTATTCCGATTTAACAGGTGGACAAAGCATTGGTTCTTTAGCCACTAAAGCTGCCAACACCGTTGCTGGAGATATTTCAGGATATTACACTAAAAACATTCGAATAGGAAAACAAGACGTTAATTGGTCATCAGGGATTAACATTTCAAACATTGGAGCTAAAGTTACCTATACAGAAACGGTTGATAAAGACTTTATTCCTACGAATTTAAGAATTGGAACTGCCCTTAGTACCGATGTTGACGAATTCAATCAAGTGTCGTTTGCTTTCGACATCAACAAGTTGTTAGTGCCAACGCCTGCTATCTACAATGATGAAGGGGAGGTAGTAAGTGGTAAAGATCCAGAAGTTTCTGTAATCAGTGGCATTTTCCAATCCTTTAATGACGCACCTCGCGACGACCGTGAAATTAGAGAATTAATCTATTCAGTAGGCGCGGAGTATTGGTATGACCAACAGTTTGCCTTACGGTCAGGTTTTTTCTATGAACACCCTTCAAAAGGTGATCGTCAGTTTCTTTCCCTAGGAGCAGGAGTTAGATATAACGTCTTTGGTTTAGATTTTTCTTATTTGATTCCAGTTCAAGGAAGAGACGAAGTTGACAAAGCTAACCCTCTATCAAATACTCTCCGGTTTGCCTTAACCTTTGACTTTAGTGCTCTTGACGACACCGACAAGGCAGAAAATTAAAAGCTACACCATTGGATATTAGAATAGGGTACGGATATGACGTTCATCAATTAGCAGAAGGAGAAGACTTCGTGTTGGGGGGAATATTAATACCCCACAGCAAGGGGGCCGTTGGACATTCTGATGCCGATGTGTTAATCCATACCATTTGTGATGCTATATTGGGAGCAGCCAACATGAGAGATATAGGTTTTCACTTTCCAGATACGTCGGCCGATTACAAAGGTATAGACAGTAAACTTTTACTTCGCGATGTGATGGACTTAATTCGAAACAAAGGATACGAAATTATCAATATTGACTCTACCGTCTGTTTAGAAAAACCCAAAGTAAATCCTCATATTCCCCAAATGAAAACAGTCCTTTCTAAATGTATGAATATTGATGAAAATCAGTTGTCTATAAAAGCTACGACCTCAGAGAAAATGGGATTTGTAGGACAAGAAATGGGCGTGTCAGCTCATGCCGTAGCGTTAATTAAGCTAGTTTAAAAGGCATTCAAGGAAAAATAGTGTTCATTTCATGAAATCACTTTTAAACAGGAGATAGCTCATTCGAAATATCGAACATTAGTTTTATTACAAGAGATTTTGTTGACAATTTATTTGATTAAGAAACTTGTCTTTATAGATTATTTATAATTTCAGGATTTATTTTCTGTAAATCTTCAACAAATTTAATTTTGTGTTTTGGAGAAATTATAAGTTCATCAAACTTACCATATGTAATTTCGATTCGATCGAATGAGGCAGCTGGTGAAGAAATGATACTTGATGATTTAGAAACTTTTTTCATTTCACTAATATTTACAGCTTTATATTTAAAAAAACCGCATTTTACATAAAGTTTTTCTTTCTCAATCTTGTAGGTGGTATTGAAAAACATATGTAAAATTAATCCGAATAAAATGATCAGAGCTAAAGT
>CAXDOW010000012.1:0-30616 GCA_963991165.1 uncultured Flavobacteriales bacterium
CTGTCTCGTGGGCTCGGAGATGTGTATAAGAGACAGCCCAAAACGTTACCCAAAACCTCCCATTGAGAGGTGTCATCCAAGGATTTTTTTAAACTCTGACTGGTGGCAAACATAATTTTTTGATGGGACAAAAAATGCTGAATATCATTTAAAAAGCGACCCGTAAATAAGCGACTGAAATAAGGATGTCTAAGTAGTTTTATAAGGTCATTGGCGTGAAAGCTTTGCTTACCGAATTGTTCCTTTCTCAAGTGGGTTTGAAAAAGCAGATCGACCAAACTGAATAATGGCGTACTGCTAATAGGTGCTCCCATGGTAATATTAACCTCTTCTACTGATAAGGGCAAATTGTTTAAAACAGGAAATAAGACATTTTCGTCTGCCAAGACAATTGCGGTATCGGTATCGGTGCCTAAGGTTGAAAGTAACTGACCTGCCGCTCTAGTTTGACCAATATTTTTGGCACAACCTATGACTTCTATGTGCTTTTTTTGCTCAAAAAACGAACTGACCGGCTGTTGCCCCCACTGCTTAAAATGTTGTCTTAGGAACCAACCTGCCTCATGAGAATCATTATAGACATAATAGCTATCGGCATCCCAAATTAGTCGAGCACTTTTATGCGTTACAAAATGGTTGATGATGCGATTTTCGGCCGTTGTCAACGCATTTAAACCTACAAACCAAACCATATCGAATGAATGATTGAGTTCGTTAATGTGTTCGGCTGCCACCCTATAGGCCAATCCTTGATAGGCCAGATTTTCTTCTAACAAAGAGTGTCTGAACTGCTCATACCAATCGAACAAATAACCAAAAAAAGTAACATACTTTTCTTGAAAAGGTGTTAAATCGGCACTATTCAAACTCCATTGTTCTAACTCTTTTATATCCCTCAGATTGGTCAATAGACGTTGAGCATCGACCATATAGCGGTCTATTTCATTAAAGTCATACAACATGGTCTGACTCCACTTTAAAAATTGTTCAAAAGTATCCTCATTGTCCTTCGGACGATGGGCATCAAAAATGGAATAGAGTCTAAATTGCAAACTCAAATTATCTAATGTATGAAGGCCTGACAATTCAGTAATAAAATCTTCAATGGCATATATTTTAGGCAACCAAATGGGCCTATCAATGTGTTGTGCCAAATAGTGCTTAAGGAAAACGATGGAACGTTTGGAAGGTAAAACAATAGTCAATTTATCAGACTGAGGATGTGCTAAAATTTGAGACGCTATATCGTCTAAAAAGGGCTTTACCATGAAACGACTTTTTTATGTTGCTCAGTATAAACTAAAAACTTAGATATCTTTTCAAATCCCATCATTTTCAGTAGTTTAGAATAATTTTCTATTTGTTCTTTATGCTTGTCGATTTGAGAAGCAGAACCGGTTTTATAATCAATAATTTGCACCTCTTTATTCTTGACCAACAGACGATCAGGAATATAGGTTACGCCACTACTTTGTAGAATTTCTTGCTCGGTCTTGACCTCCCAATCAGTGTCAAAAAAAGGCAGAATGTCTGGGTGTGAAAGCAGTTCGTCAAGGCGAGACCTCAACTTGGATTTCATATCTTTAGACAGCAAGCCATTGCGTTCCATTTTGTCCAAAACGCTCGATTGGTCTTCAATGTAATGAATATGAGCCAAACATTCGTGTAAAAGACTACCCCACTGTTGCCTTTCAAGCGCAACATCCCACAAGCTATTGGAGTTATTTTTTAATCGGATCACTTCACGCCAATTGGGTGTGGATAAATAATCTAAAGCAAAGGCCTCTTTAGTAGCTTCGTTTTTCTCTTGGCGATCTTCTAACCGGCCTAGTTCAAAAGGAAAATCTCCACCATGACTTTCAAAATAATAGCCAATAAGTTTACTTAAGGAATTGATTTCTTTCAAATCCTTGTACTTTTCAGTAAAGATGTAAAGTTGATGCTTGGGGCGCGTCATAGCAACATACAAGACATTCAAATCGTCCATAAGAGCTTTTGTTTTCTCTTCTTTGTGAACGTCAGCATATTCAGAGTGCTCCAGTTGCTTGTTATTGTTCAACAAAGCGACCTTCATTTTTTGTGTTTTGCCCTTGGCATCTACCCACAACTGCTTGACGGGTTTTCCGATGTCCCAATTGAATGGAATAAACACAATAGGAAACTCCAATCCTTTGGACTTATGTACGGTCATCACTTTAACGGCATCCATATCGTCCGGCACAATAATTCCCTCTTTATGGTGGTTTTTATCCCACCACTCTAAAAAGGCACTGACGCTATTGCTATTTTTGATGGAAAATGAATGAACCACATCTAAGAAATATTGAATGTAAATATCTTTTGAGGGTAAATTAAAAAGTTCAATGAGGCGTTCTACCAAGTCGTAAATAGGAAGCTCCCACAAGGTCTGGGGAGAAAAGTCAATATCCAAATGCGTCATAAAATCAAAAAAGACATTATCCTGACCTTGTCCTATGGCATAAAGAATCTCATGAATATTGTAATCGGTTAACTCTCTGTGGTATAAATAAGTAACAATATGGGTTTGAGACACTTTATCCTTAGTATGGTGCATGTAAGACATCAAGGACATCAAAAAGTGTACTTCTTGTGAGGCATTTACTAAAAGAGCTTCGTCCGACAAAACATCAATATTGGCATGACTTAAGGCATTAGCGGCTTGTTGGGCTTCAAGACGTGTACGGCACAAAATGGCCATATCTTTATAGCGATAGCCCTTATCCATCAATCGTTCAATCTGCTCCACGACTTTTTGCATAATTTCGTCTTTGAAATCAGTTGATTTCTCAATGGCATCTATATAAATATAACCACCCTCTTTACCTTGCGGATTTTGCTCACTGTCGTGATAAATGGTTTTCAAATCTGCCCCAACTACATGTTTTAATGTAGAGAAAAAAGCATTGTTGAAACGGACAATTTCTTGGTCGCTACGCCAGTTATCAGACAATATATTTTCTTGACCATTGTTGGCCATACTTTGTTCTATCTCTTCAATATTTGGCAATAGATGGCCTTCAAAAATGGAGTTAGGCAAATGAATAAACTGCTCAACTTCCCCTCCTCTCCAGCGATAAATAGATTGTTTGGCATCGCCCACAATCAAATTTTGATATCCTTCTGAAAGCGAATTGTGTACCAATGGCAATAGGTTATGCCATTGCATGACCGAAGTATCTTGAAATTCATCAATCAAAAAGTGGTGGTAACGTTCGCCCAAACGTTCGTAGATGAAAGGGGTTGGTTCCTTTCGAATAATCTCTGCAATGGCACTATTGAATTCTGAAATGTGCTTGATGTTGTTTTCTTCCTTGAATTGCTCCATCTCTTTGGATAACTCATTGAGCACAGCAATGGAAAAAATATTGTTGTAAAGCAGTTTATTGAAAATATAGTTGCTGAAATGTGCCGACAGATGGCTTTGAACCTCATCAAACAACTGGCTCAAAAAAGTAGCGTGTTGGTCAATAATGTCTTTCTTATCTTGACTTATACTCTTGGCATACCACGTGTCATTTCCCACGTTTTTCTTCACCGAATCCGTTGGGAAGAATTTATCGGCAGACCGCAACTTGAAGTTATCAAAGTACCGGAAAAAAGACCCCCTCGTAAAATGAGAAGCCTCTAAATTGTATGTATTACAAAAGCTCAAAAACGCTTTTCTCTTGTCTAATAAAAGAGCTTCAAAAGCCGCCATCTCATTGGCAATTTCATCCTTAACTTGCAAGCATTCTGTAATGCTCACAGAGCTTAATGAGTCTATGAATTTTTCTGACTTTTCACTAAAAAGATGAGATGAAAACTGTTCCAAGGCACTCTCCAAATTATAGCTTTTACCCTCATCAGCTTTTGATAGGGCAAAAGATACCAAAGCGTCGGATAATTCAGAGTTAGTACCTATACGGCTGATTAGAAAGGCAACCACAGGTTGTATCAATTGCTCTTGATCCATCTCTACTTCAAATCCTTGAGACATCTGTAAATCGTGGGCAAAACTCTTTACAATTTTAAACACAAACTTGTCAATAGTAGAAATGGATAAGTCAGCATAGTGATGTAAAATAGCTGTCAATATTTTCGCGGAACGCTCTTTAATATCGTTGTCGGAAAGACCAGTATCATCTTGGATATGTGCAAAAAACGAATGGCTTTGACCCTGCCCTTTTCCTTGTGACAAATCGGAGATGAAAGCCAGGACTCTTTCTTTCATTTCAGAAGCTGCCTTGTTGGTAAACGTTATGGCTAAAATATGCCTAAAGTAACGAGGGTTAAAAGTATCTCCTTTGCCTATTAGTGCCAAACGTATGAAGTAGCGCACTAAGGAATATGTTTTTCCCGAGCCAGCTGATGACCGATATATGTGAAGGTTTTTAGCCATGAGTCCGTTTGCAAATTAGATAATTTCAAAAAGATATGACTGAAAATTCACCATCAGTTTTTCACATAATCAGTCAATTTTAGATTCGTTATATTTGCACTTATGGTTAAAACTAGTTATTTACACCTTTTGTTATGTATTGTTATGACGGTTTTAGCTTCATGCAAAAAGCCAGGTTGTACTGATTTCAGTGCCATCAACTACGATGCGGAGGCAAATAAAGATGATAACTCGTGCTTGTACGAGGCAAACCTCTCTGTCCGATTTCATCTCAAGAATGGAAATACACCCTTTTCGATTTACGATACATTGAGCTTTGGAAACAATGAGTTTCGACTAGAAAAACTCAAATTTTATGTTTCCAACGTACGTATTGATAACGATTCGACCGATTCCTACGTCAAAGACGTTCATTTAGTTGATATGGACAATGTTACTTCACAGTCATTTACCCTTGTTAAACCCGAGGGCAGCTATTCTCGATTATCATTTGGTGTGGGCTTAGATGACATTCAGAATAACACCACCCCTGCCGACTATTCTGTTGATCATCCCTTAGGCCTCAATCAAAACACCTTTTGGGCCATGACTCCATCATCCTATATCTTTATCATGCTTGAAGGGAAAATGGACACCTCATCTACAACCGATTTTTACCCTATGAGCTACCACTTGGCTCACAGTGACTTATATCAAATTTTGAATTTTGACAAAACCATAGTAGTCGATGCCAATCAAACCGAAGTTATCAATATAAACCTTAACATGGCTGTACTATTCAACAATGTTGACCTGAGTGAAGACTCGCCTCATCAAAGTAAAGCTTCCCCATTGGCTATTCAACTAATGTCTAATTTTTGTAATGCTTTAGAAATTGAATAAGTTTCTATACATATTCATACCCTTTTTGTTTGTTTCTTGCCAGAGAGATATTCCAGTGTTTGAATCCGTCGAATACAATCCTACTTACACTTACTTGGAAATTCCTACTGGTTTTCCCATACCCAATCTCCCTAACGACAACCCACTTACTGAAGAAGGCATTGAATTGGGAAAAAAACTATTTTTCGACCCCATACTTTCAGGTAATAACCGTCTTTCTTGTGCCGATTGTCATTTTCAAAGTAGTGCCTTCAGCGATCCAGCACGATTTAGTATTGGCATAGAAGGGGTGGCTGGAGAGTTTAACGCCTCAGCCATTATCAACCCAGCGTGGAACACGACTAACTTTTGGGATGGTAGAGCCATCTCCTTAGAAGAACAAGCCCTCGGTCCAGTCACCAGTTTTATAGAACTTCATGCCCCATCATGGCAAGCAGTGACCGATAAACTCATGGCACACTCTCAATACAGAGATCTTTTTAAAATGGCATTTAATACTGATAAAATAGATTCCTCTCATGTTGTCAAAGCCATTGCTCAATTTGAAAGAACCCTCATTTCAGGTAATTCAAAATTTGATAAATTCCTTCAATATGAAGCCCTCCTCACCCCGTCCGAGCTAAGAGGAAAAGAAATTTTCAATACTGAAAAAGGCGATTGCTTTCATTGTCATTCTTACCCCCTTTTCACTAGCAATGAATTTCACAACAATGGTCTTGACCCCGAACACCTCATGCACGAAGGACGATATAGAGTGACAAGAGATGTTAACGATTTGGGGAAATTTAAAAGCCCCACTCTAAGAAATGTGGAACTTTCCGCACCCTACATGCACGATGGACGCTTTCAAACACTTGAGGAAGTGATTGAACATTACAACTTTGGAGGGCACAATTCCTCTACCATAGATCCATTAATGAAAAAAGTGGGAATTGGTTTGGGATTGAGTGAACAAGATAAACAAGACTTACTAAATTTCTTGAAAACACTAACTGATACTGCCTTTATCAACAATCCAAAATTCCAACCCTAGCATCATAATCATTTGAAATCTACTTGTCACATATTTGTTGTCTTGTGTGTAATCCTTTCGATTGGTCACTCTTCAATTGCTCAACAACGGTGTGGCACGATGGAACGCTTGTACTATGAAATGGAAATAGACGGTTCCATAAATTTCAAAAGACAATCTATTGAGAAAAAAATTAATCGTTGGAAAAAACAGTCAAATGCCTCAACCTCTTTTACTATTCCTGTTGTTTTTCATATTTTATACAAAAATGACTCTGAGTTCATCAACAGCCAACAAATTTTAAGCCAACTTGATGTTCTCAATGAAGATTTCAACCGTAATAATAGCGATGCCAACCAAACGCCTAATGACTTCTTAAATGCAGCAGCAAACTGCGATATTCATTTTTGTCTAGCCCAACGAACTGTTGACAACGATACTAGCAATGGCATTACTTATACGCCTACGGACGTCAGCTCATTCTCTCTTTATGATAATCGCATTTTTCATGACTCATTGGGTGGAAAAACCATTTGGGATAGCGATAAATTTTTAAATATTTATGTCTGTGACCTAAGCAATGCTCTTGGATTTGCTTCATTTCCAGGGAGTAATGAAAGCCGTGATGCCGTAGTCATTGATTTCGAACATTTTGGTACAATAGACGTATCTCCTCCCTACAACAAAGGACGTACGGCTACCCATGAAGTGGGGCATTGGCTGAACTTATTGCATGTGTGGGGCGATGGAAACTGTGGCTCTGACCAAGTGAGTGACACACCAGTACAAGAGACGGAAAACTATGGTTGCCCCTCGCATCCAAGTCCTAGTTGTGACAACGATGGTGATATGTTCCAAAATTTTATGGATTATACCGACGATGCTTGTATGAACTTATTCACCAACGGTCAAAAAGAGAGAATGCACGCAACTTTGAATGTAGAACGCTCTACTATCAGCAACCCCATGTATTGCCAATTACCATTTGAAGATATTGGAATTTATGAAAATATAACGCCTCTAGAAAATCAAGAGTATTGCGGTCAAGATTTAGAGATTAGCACTTCGCTATACAACTATTCTGAATCCGTCATATACAGTGCCACCATCTATTTTCAGATTGACGACCAAAGCATGCAATCCGTTGATTGGAACGGTTCCTTAGAACCAAATTCCTCAATCTCTATAGATTTAGCTAGTGTATCTTTAAATCCTGGTTTCCATTCGTTGACAATATACAGCTCATCTCCCAATGGGTTTAGAGATTTAAACCCCAACAATGACACTTTACAACTTGAATTTTTGGTCAAAAGTGGCACGAATTTCGATATTACAATTCAAACGGATAACTATGCCGAAGAGAATTATTGGGAAATTCAAAATAGCATAGGACAAGTCATTACTAGTGGAAGTAATCTAATTAGTAACGACATTAACTCATTCAACTTTTGTCAAGATATTGATAGCTGCTACACACTAATTCTTTATGATGAATATGACGATGGCATCTGTTGCGATTTTGGGAATGGCTTCTTGCAGGTAAATCAACAAATTTATAGCGGCTCGTTCAATTCTGAAATTGAAATAGACTTATGCTCTGTCAGTTCCTCAGCGGTGTTTGACAATCCATTACAAGCCCACATTTTTCCTAATCCTACCAACGGGAAAATGACTGTAGAATCATTGCATCAACCAATGACCTCTATCATCATCGTCGATGTTTATGGGAAAATTGTATTTCAAAAAAGTTGTCACACCAAAAAAGAAGACCTAAATTTGTATCATGTGTCTTCTGGTGTCTATTTTCTTCAAATTTACACGGAAACTAATTCTCAAAATTTCAAATTTTTCAAACAATGAAAAAAAAGCTTTTCACCTTTCTTTTTGCACTAGCTTCATGTGGCTTATTTGCCCAAATCAGTGTGAATAAAAATCCTCTTAGCAATCGTGCTGAGTTGTCTTTAGATATTCCTGCTATCATAGTCAGCCCGCCGAATCTAAGTGATTTAATGACGGAAGATAATCATAATGCCTTAAAAGGTAAGCCGTATAGATATGCCACTTTTTTAGATTGTAGCATTGACCCTACCAAAGACGGAGTTTGGGAAACCATAGATGAAAATGTGAGCGTTTGGAGAGTAAGAATACAATCGGAAGGCGCTTTAGCTCTTGCGCTCAATTATAATGCTTTTTGGATACCATCTAATGGAGAATTTTACGTTTACAGCCCTGATAAATCCAAAATTCTTGGTGCTTATACCAATAAAAATAATCACTCTAGTGGAGTTTTTGCCAACGAACTCATTGAAGGCGATGAACTTATTTTAGAGTACGTAAAAAAAGGAAATTCCAATCCAATTATTCACATCAACAAACTAATGTACGCTTACCGATCCGTGAGTTCTAAACAACAAGCCAGAAATTTTGGCGATTCTGGAGCATGTCATGTCAACGTCAATTGTTCTCCTGAAGGAGATGATTGGCAAGATGTTAAAACCTCCGTGTGCAGAATTAGTGTAAGAATTGGCAATAATGCCTATTGGTGTAGTGGTTCTTTGCTAAATAATACTGCTGAAGATTGCAAGCCGTACGTCCTAACTGCCGACCACTGTGCCTTCGATTCTGATAATGATGTTTATGCCAGTCAAAATGATATGAATCAGTGGGTATTTTATTTCAACTATGAAGCGGATCAATGTGAAAATCCTTCCTCTAACCCTTCCTCTAAAACCATGAGTGGCTGTTCGTTTGTTTCCAATAGTAGCGAAAACGGTAATATAAACAACAATTCTGACTTCCATTTAATTGAACTTAACAACAGTTTACCATTTGAATACGGTTTATATGTCGCTGGTTGGAATAGAAATAACTCGTCGTCTTCACAAGGAGTTGGAATACACCATCCAGCTGGCGATATCAAAAAAATATCTACCTATACTCAATCGGCAAATTCTGCCAATGGAGGAACCGATTGGAGAGTAAGATGGGCAGAAACCAGCACAAATCACAGCGTAACAGAAGGAGGATCGTCAGGTAGCCCATTACTAAATTCTAACAAGCAGGTAGTAGGAAATTTATCAACAGGTAGTTCTGCCTGTTCGCCAACATTTCTTTTAAATGGATTTGACTTCTATGGGAAACTATCCTACAGCTGGGATCAAAATGGAAATACCCCCAATCGCCAACTCAAACCCTGGCTAGATCCATTGAACTCTGGTGTTACTACTATGAATGCTAAACTTTGTGGCACCTCTCTAATCCCTAATTTTGAAGCTAGCCACACCCATGTACAAACGGGCTATTCTACTCAATTTTTCTACACTGGCTTAGGAAATCCTGAATCCTATAACTGGACATTTTATGGCGTTAACGTAAACCCTGCTAATTCTACCGAAACCCAACCCATTGTAACCTATTCCAATAGTGGGCAATATACTGTAAGACTAGAAGTAACGGAGGGCGATTTTACTAGCTCTGAAATTAAATCCGCCTATATTCTTGTTGATGAAAATGGGAGTAGCATCGATATCACCGAAAACCAAATCGAATTTAATGTGTTTCCCAACCCTTCCAATGGGAAGATATACATCAGTCAAAACTTTCTTACCAATGTACATATCGAAATCATCAATATTTTGGGACAACCTATGCTAAGTGAGCACATGAACGATGAAACAAAAACCATAGATATATCTTCCTTAGAAAATGGGGTTTATTACATTCGTGTTTTTAACACCTTACATTCAACCACAAAACCATTGATTGTAAGAAAATAATGACTCTACCATCTTCTATATTTACTTCAAAAGACTTTCTTAATAACGAGTTGAAAGCAATTGCTAGTGATGTTTTTGCTGGAAAACGTATATCGACAGAACAAGGATTAAAATTGTTTGATGCCGATATTTCATTCTTAGGTTATTTAGCTAACTATATCAGAGAGAAAAAACATCAAAATATTACCTATTTTAATAGAAACATTCATATTGAGCCGACCAATATTTGTGTGTTTGATTGTAAGTTTTGCTCTTATTCCAAACTTTTGAAGCACAAGAACGACGGATGGGAATTATCAGAAAAAGATATTTTAAATAAGATGAAAGAATATGAACATCAGCCCATCACGGAAGTTCATATTGTAGGTGGTGTTCATCCAAAAATGGGACTTCACTATTTCGCTAATCTAATTAAAAAAATCAAAGGCATCAGACCCGATATTCATGTCAAAGCTTTTACAGCCGTTGAATTAGAGTATATGTGTCGAAAAGCCAAAGTCAGCTTTGAGGAGGGCCTTAGTATTTTAAAATCGCACGGACAGGATTCCTTGCCTGGTGGAGGTGCCGAAATTTTTGACGAAGACATTCGTGAAAAAATTTGTAATGACAAATGCTCCTCCAGTCAATGGTTAGAAATTCACGAAACTGCTCATCGACTAGGCATGCCTTCCAATGCCACAATGTTATACGGTCATATTGAGGAACCCCGACACCTCGTTGATCACATGAATAGGCTTCGAAATTTACAGGATAAAACAAAGGGATTCAATACATTTATTCCATTGAAATTTAGAAATGGTGATAATCAAATGTCTCACATTCCTGAAGTCAGTGTCATCAAGGATTTAAAAATTTATGCTATTTCCAGAATATTCATGGATAATTTCCCACATATCAAAGCATACTGGCCTATGATAGGTCGAAATACGGCTCAATTATCTCTATCCTATGGAGTTAATGACATTGATGGAACTATTGACGATACGACTAAGATATACTCTATGGCTGGTGCAGAGGAACAATCTCCTACTCTGACCACGCAACAACTTGTTGAACTTATAAAAAATGCTAGGCGACACCCCATCGAACGCGACACCCTTTACAAGGTTGTCAAGGACTACAATGAAGTAACATTCGAGGATTAAATTTTATGTTTGGAGTAGTGCCTCCATTTTTCTATTACACGACTCATGTCCTCAGGAAGTTGGGAGTCGAAAACCATATGTTCCTGTGTTTTTGGGTGGGTAAACCCTAGACTCTTTGCGTGCAGTGATTGACGTGGAATAATTTTGAAACAATTATCAATAAATTGCTTGTATTTAGTAAAAGTAGTTCCTTTTAAAATTTTGTCTCCCCCATATTCAAAGTCATTAAATAAGGGGTGCTTAATGTGCTTAAAATGAACTCTTATTTGATGGGTTCGACCTGTTTCCAACTTACATTCAACCAAACTAACATAACCAAATCGTTCAATAACTTTGTAATGCGTTTTGGCTGGCTTACCATATTCTCCATCAGGAAAAACCGTCATCACTTTTCTGTTCTTCAAACTTCTGCCAATATGACCTTCTATACTTCCTTCATCGTCATCAAAATTACCCCATACTAAAGCATAGTATTTTCGATCAATGGTTCGCTCAAAGAATTGAGTAGATAGAGAGTTCATAGCCACTTCATTCTTGGCAATTATCATAAGCCCAGTCGTGTTTTTATCGATTCTATGTACCAGTCCAGGGCGACCATTATCGACTCCAGCATTTGGTAAATTTTTGAAATGATATGTTAGGGCATTGACCAAGGTGTCTTTGTAATTGCCATAGCCAGGATGAACGACCATTCCTGCTTCCTTATTGATAATGACAATATCATCATCTTCATACACTATATTTAATGGAATATCTTGAGGAATAAGCTCTATTTCTCTGGGCGGATTTGTAAACATGACGCTTACAACATCAAAGGGCTTGACTTTATAATTAGACTTAACGGCCTTATCATTCACGCGAATAAATCCATCGAGAGACGCTTGTTGGATTTTATTTCGTGATGTCCCTTCTAGTCGATTGAGTAAAAATTTATCTACACGTAGGGGTTCCTGCCCTTTGTCGGCTACTACTTTATAGTGTTCAAACAATTCGCTTTCTTCAGTTTCCATTATTGAACAAGAAGTTTTTCGAAACGGGTGAAATGTTGAGAGCCCATTTTCACAAGATATAGTCCTTGTGAAAGCCATGAGACATCTACCCTCTTTTGGGCATGATACTTTGTGGAAAAGAGTTCTTGTCCATTCAAGTCAAAAATGGATAAATCTAATGGTTCGTTGTAGTCTATTTGAAAAAATTGACTAGTCGGATTTGGAAAAATAGACAAAGTGTTATTATTTATTTCTTCAATGGCAGATACGGTCAAATTGCCAAAGACGGGTCGAATCATCCAAGTACCACTACATTCAGCGCAGCTAGATGTGTTCCATGATGATCCCAAATTATAAAACATACGATCGTTGTTGATGGTGTTTTTATCTAAGCCCACATTAATGATATCGTCGTAGTATTGATTCCAGCCTACAAATACGGCTCCTGAAACTTTAATTGGTTCTTCCAAAGCATATTCATAAAAACCATTTTTAGTCGAAGCATATTCGGGATATACAATTTGACTTTGATACAATTGATCACCAGGAACACCACTTTGGCTTTCCCACAAACAAATGCTGAAAGCCAATCCAGTGTTGTCTTCATAGTTTTGTTCAAAATGAAATTGAACCGCTTTCAATGTATCCTGCTGGCCTATATTGAACAACATGGCAACTTGACCTCCTTCGACATTTATACCATAAGATGCTTCTGCCGAGCCATCGTCTAAGGAATAATAATTGTTAAACGACTGAACGTAATACATGGAATCGTTTTGTTTGAACAAATTATTATCGTCAGTGGCTATAGACTGAACTATGGTAAATGAATTATTTTCTTGAATTGTTGGTGTGGTTGGGAAAGCATTTACACCTACTGTTATGGCAGAGGGCGAGTCATTACTGTATGAAAAATTAGTTCCATCAAAGGGTGGGATTTCATCATTTCTTGTAGGGCCAGTGGTGGGATAGTGATATACTGAATTGTTGTTTTGGTCGTAAACATCATAACGGTAATCAACACTTTGGGGTGAGGTATAGTTATTTCGTAATTTACTTTCCATGCTGAGGGACATATAGGCCAAACGATTATTATCAAAATGTGACCAGGGAATGGAAGTATAAAAGTTCAGCATTTGTGCTGTCTCATAAACAAATGATATATCCTCATTATCATTGTGCAAGTCTAAATCTTCCGTTAGCAATACTTGGTCAATATGCCAATGGTCAAAATTTCCAGAAAGAGTGGCTTCGTTATGAAACCTAAATTTAAATTCAGGGTGAAGAAAAGATGCCTCCGAAATAGTCATTTTGACTTGTTGGAAAGGAGCCAAAGGATAACCTATGGTATCCCAAACGGTTTGCCAAACTAATGAACTATCTAAAAATTGAACTTCCAAGATGTCATTTTCTTCTGGTTCATTGCCAAGCCCCATGGGCTGGATGTAAAAAGAAAAATACACCGTTTGGTAAGCACTCAAATCCATGCTTTTAGAAGTAAGAAAATCGGAAGGACCATGAGAGGACTCAACTGGATTTCTTGGAAACCCTATTGAATCTAAACCGTCTAATGTGGCTACCCCAAGGTTAACTGGATTGACAGGATAGGTGGTGTTGACAAAAGCGTCTTTATCCTCCCACAATTGGGGATTAGGCACGCCGGTATAGCGTGAAAAATCATCAAAAAATGGTAATGAAAGTTGAGCTGGAGAATATCTATTTTGGATGTGTGAAGTTTCAGAAACCTGGACATTATAGGTCAATGGACTAACGACTTCTTGTTGAGCCATTAGAAAGTGGTGAAACCATAAAAACAAAATCAAACTAACTCGGCACATCATTATTCAGCTGATTTGAGATAAATATCTACATTTTGACCCAAATTGATGAGGGGGTTTTCTTCAGAAGATGGACGTTGACGATAGATAACCGCATTGACACTATCGTTGACATTCTCATCAAATGAAATCATGCCTAAATTAATTGATTTCATATGCAACAAAATATCAGCATCCTCTAAGGTTAATCCCATTAAATTTGGGAGTTCAACCATCACATCACTTAACCCATCTCCTATTACTAAATCTACTGACGTTCCTATGGTCAATAAAGTTCCCGAAACCACTTCTTGTCCATTGATTTGTTGCTTGAGCACTACATTTTTAGCTACATCAGGTACAAATGTCATCTCTCCAATTTCTAGACCAATGGATTTTAATTTTGATGTTGCTCTTCGTAAAGTCAAATCCACCAAATTGGGCAATTGTACTTGTTTTTTATTTTTTGAGACAATGGTTAGATAAATACGTCGTTCTTCCTTGACGTAGCTACCAGCAGTTGGATTTTGCTCAACGACACTCAATGGGGCTAATTCTAAATTAAAAACCGAATCGATAACCACATGCTTGAGTGAGGCAGTAGAAAGAATAGAATCAGCTTCATCTAAAGTTAAACCGTACAGATTAGGCAACTCTATTAGCTGATTATGACGCGTGTAGTATTTCAACAAAAATAGTGTAACAACTATTAGCAAAACGACACTACTAAACGAAAACAATACATGCTTGACGCCTAATTTGGAGAATAAAAATTTAACCCAAGACTGCTTGATGTGACTCATAAACACTAGCTATAACGAAAAACAAATATAATAATTATGACTGCCATGCCGCTACTATTCAGTTTTAGTTTATTTTTGATTACATGAAACGAATTGCTGTTGTTATGGGTGGGTATTCTTCCGAGAAAGCCATTTCGCTAAAAAGTGGAGAAGTAGTACTCAACAACTTAGATCGTACACTCTATAAAACATACCCTGTAATTATTGATGAGAAAGAGTGGAATGTGAGTCTTGAAGATCAGTTATTTCCTGTCAACAAATTGGATTTTTCAGTCCATATTAATGGTGAGCATATCACGTTTGATGGAGTTTTCATAGCTGTTCACGGAATTCCAGGCGAAAATGGCGAATTGCAAAGCTATTTTGATACGCTTCACATCCCCTACACCTCATCGGGAGCAAAAGCTTCTGCAATAAGTTTTGACAAAGGCAAGTGCAACCATTTCCTAATGGATAATGGAATTACATGTGCCCCATCATTAAAGATTCATAAAAATCAAACTATCCACCTAAACCAACTCATTGACACTATTAAACTTCCCTGTTTTGTTAAGCCAAACTCCTACGGCAGTAGTTTTGGCATAAGTAAAGTGTATCAAAAATCACACTTACAAGCCGCTTTATTTAAAGCATTTGAACTAGATTCTTATGTGTTAATTGAATCCTATTTAGATGGTACCGAGGTTACATGTGGAGTTTACAATTTCCAGCATAGCATACAAACGTTGCCCATCACTGAAATTGTGAGCGAAAACGATTTTTTTGATTATGCTGCAAAATATGAAGGTAAATCACAAGAAATTACACCAGCACGTATTTCTGACGACTTATCCTCAAAGGTATCTTCCATCACAAAAGAAGTTTATGAGCTACTTCAATTAAATGGTTTAGCAAGGGTTGATTTTATTATTTGCAATAATAAACCTCATGTTATTGAGGTCAATACAGTACCAGGGTTATCTGAAGAAAGTATCATTCCAAAGCAAGCTCAGGAAGCAGGAATTAGTCTCCAGTCACTATTCAATATGGCTGTTAAACATATGTTTTACTAAGCCCTAAGCCTTCTTGATGGTACTTTCAATAGCAAGTCTGTAGCTATCTAATCCAAAGCCACAAATAGTCCCAACACAATAAGGAGATATAAGCGATGTTCTTCTAAACTCCTCCCTAGAATAAATATTTGAAATATGAACTTCGATAACGGGCGTTTTGATGGAAGCAATAGCATCAGCTAAAGCCACAGAGGTGTGGGTATATCCACCGGCATTAATAATAATCAAATCCGAACTAAACCCACAGTCGTGCAAAAAATTAATAAGTTCACCTTCCACATTGCTCTGAAAATAATCTAGCTTTATGTCTGTATATTTGCCAGATAAAAAGGAAAGGTATTGCTCAAATGAAGACTGACCATAAATTTCCGTTTGACGGACTCCCAATAAGTTTAAATTTGGACCATTAATGATTACAATATTCATAGTACAAAAATAATCAATGAGTTGGAAAAATAATATAAATGATTTTCAAACCTATATGAAGCTCGAACGTTCGTTATCCGCTCATACCATTGAAGCATATTTGAGAGACATTAGAAAGTTTATTGACTTTCTAGAGAGTCAGAACATCAAAAAACAAGCTCATCAAATCTCTCAATTAGAGGTGACTGCTTTCATTCAATGGATAGCCCAATTAGAAGTAAGTGCTGGCACACAAGCTAGAGTTCTTTCAGGAATAAAAGCATTTTACAAATACCTCATTTTAGAAGGCATCATTGATTATAACCCAACCACTTTCATAGAAAGTCCTAAAAAAGGACTAAAACTCCCCCAAACATTAAGCCATGAAGAAATTGATTTAATGATAAAGAATATTGATTTGAGCCATCCTCAGGGTCAACGTAACAAAGCCATTATTGAAATGCTATACGGCTGTGGATTAAGAGTGTCGGAACTGATTGAGTTAAAATTGAGTCATTGGTACCGTAAAGACGGCTTCATCAAAGTGACTGGAAAAGGCGATAAAGAACGCTTAGTACCTATGGGGAAAATCACTGAAAACGTTTTATCCATTTATGTCGAACAAATTCGATGTCATCAGTCTATTGGTCCTGCATTTAAAGACCATATATTTTTGAATAGAAGAGGCCAAAAGCTCAGCCGCGTCATGATTTTCACTATTGTAAAAAATCTTGCGGAAGTTTCTGGCATTAAAAAAACAGTTTCGCCACATAGTTTAAGGCACAGTTTCGCTACCGAACTTATAAAACGCGGTGCTGATTTGAGAGCGGTTCAAGAAATGCTGGGCCATGAGTCCATTACTACAACTCAAATTTATACCCATATCGATAGAGAACACTTAAGAGAGTCCCTACTATCCCATCATCCTCGTGCCTAAATGACAGTGTATTCAAACATATGGAAACTGTATGTGATAAAGGCACTTCGTTTCTTTTTGCTAGCTATGCCTATTGCTGTCATTTTCTTTCAAGAAAATGACCTAAGTCTGAGCCAAGTAATGACTTTACAAGGCGCGTACTCCTTGACCATTGCTTTGATGGAAATCCCATCAGGTTTTGTAGCGGATAAGTTTGGTAGAAAACGAACCTTATTAATAGGAACTATCTTTTGTTTTTTTGGATTTTTGATCATTAGTGAATCGTATGATTTTTGGCCCTTTTTAGTGGGTGAACTAATTTTAGGTATTGGAAGTAGTTTCATTTCAGGTGCCGACTCCGCATTGCTGTATGATTCGTTGCTAGAAAGCAACAAAAAAAGTGAATATACGAAAGTAGAAGGTAAAACCCACGGGATTGGAAATTTTTCAGAGGCCATAGCTGGAATTATCGGAGGACTATTGGCCGATATTTCTTTGCGACTACCGTGGACTGCTCAAGCCGCTATTGCTGGATTAGCTATACCCTTTGCATTTATTCTGGTCGAACCAAAAATTCACCAAGAGAAATCGATAAAGTGGAATCTAGCTTCCATTAAACAAGTGATAGAATTTACATTGTTTGAAAACAAATTGTTAAAGTGGTTCATTATTTTCTCATCAATTATTGGATTTGCAACTCTGTCAGTAGCATGGTTTTCTCAGCCCTATTTTAAAAGTATTGAATTACCCATCACATTTTTTGGAGTTTTATGGGCTATTTTTAATTTCAGTACTGGTTTTTCTTCCTTCAACGCCCATCTATTACAGTCAAGATGGACTCAAAAAAAGCTACTCCTTTTTATTTCTTTAGGTATAAGCATTCCGTTAATACTAATTCCGTTTTCTAGTTGGTGGGTAGGATTGTGTCTCATTCTAGTCATTTATTTGGTAAGAGGGGTAGCAACTCCTACCATCAGGCAATTAATCAATGAACAAACACCATCCAATATCCGAGCTACAATATTGTCTGTGCGCAGCTTCTTCATAAGGTTGACCTTTGCTGTTTTTGCTCCTTTCTTGGGCTGGGTGACGGATCAATTTTCCATCAGCGAAAGTTTGTTGATGTTGGGAATAGGTGTAATTTGTGTTAGTTTAATCTCAATCTATCGATTGAAAAATTTATCTAATCACTAAAGACTGAGAAAAGCGATTGTTGATATATACAAAATACATGCCCTGATTTAATTCGGACACATCAATCTTGTTTTTAGTTGTTTGAACATCCAAGAGTATCCTGCCGTAAATATCAATAAATTGGACTGTTATTGGTCCATCTGTTTTGAAGAAAACAGTCTTATATGCTGGGTTGGGATATAAACCATTATCGAACGTATGTTGTTTTATGGAATTCACATCACATTCAATCAAAAAATCAAAATCGGTCGAAAAATCGTCGGATAGTTCAGAAGATATGTCGATATAAAACTCAAGCGTAGTAGGAGCAGGATTAATAAATACTTGTTCAAAAAATAAGTCCAAACTATTGCCAGAAGTATATGAATTTAAATCACTAGGTCCAACAACATTTATTAAAACGCCTCCATCTATCATATTCTCAATATCAAACAAGGAGTCGTAAACGTTACTTTCTAGGTTTAATAAACCAATAGTGGCTTTATTGTCAGTGATAATATCATACACTATCAAATCGTAATCATTATTGATGTAATCATCAATACCAGTAGTGGCATTGGCCGTACCAATTTTTTGATCAATCACCATGTTACTGATATCAAATTCTCCCGCATTAGACACAAAAATAGAAGATTGTATATCTGGCTCGTTAGTATCCTGCTCCATGCTTATTGACAAATCGACTAAAGAATCACAATATAAGCTACTGATGGTTAACTCTAGATCGGGCGAAAAAGCAATTGGCTCAAAATTTCCAACGTAAAATGTGTCTAAGACTGACCAATTCGAAAAATAGCTTTGATTAACAGAACAATAGGATTGAATACGCCATTCGTAATAGCTATTTTGAGAAAGGTTATTGATATATCGTGAGTTGACAGTACTATCCATATTAGATAAGTTTGACCATTCTGTATCAGTAAGCAATTTGTAGTTAATAATAAAATGATCGACACCAGTTCCCAACATAGAGTCCCATGTTCCAAGGGCAAATGCGTCATTTTGTAAGACAGTAACGTTATTGACAGATAAGTTGGTTGGAGAAGGGCAATCCACATAAGCCAAGGTAGTGAATGTATCGACCACTGCCCACTCAGCGGCATCTTGAAAGCTTCCCTCTGAACAATATGCCACGACACTCCAAACGTAGGTGGTGTTATAATCTAAAGGACCTATCACTTTGCTGGTAGATGTACTATCTAGGTTGGATAAATTGTTCCATTGTAATGAATCAACATGCTTGTACTTAACTAAAAAATCTTTTACACCTGTGCCCAACATCGAATCCCAGTGACCTTCGACGGTGGCCATATAGGAATTAAAGGCGTAGTTATCAATATATAATCCAGTTGCTTGGGGACAGTCCTGGGCAACAGCTCCAAAACTAAAAACTACTAATAGTATTGAAAAATAGAACTTCATTTCAGGTGTTATGTTATTTTTACAAAGATAATCAAAATAAAAAAAAATTTGGTATTTACAAATTTTAACTTGGCTTTTTAATAGATTTGTTCATTCATTGCATACTATTATGAAGCATGTTTCAGACAGATTGATGCGACTTTCAGAATCTGCCACTTTGGCCATGGCAAGAATGAGTCGAGAGTTAACATCTCAAGGGCACGACGTGATAGCTCTTAGCTTAGGAGAACCCGATTTTGACACACCAGATATCATAAAAAAAGCAGCAAAACAGGCCATCGATGATAATTTTTCTCACTACACCCCTGTTCCAGGTTTAATAACATTGAGAGAAGCCATTTGCAGCAAGCTAAAACGTGATAATCATCTTGAATATTCGCCTCAACAAATTGTTGTCTCTACTGGAGCTAAACAATCTATTGCCAACGTCTGTCTGAGTTTGCTGAACACCGGCGATGAAGTTCTATTGCCTGCCCCCTATTGGGTAAGCTACTTTGAATTAGTAAAACTCGGAGAAGCGACACCGGTTGTCATTCCAACAAATATTGCCAATGACTTTAAAATAACTCCTCAACAACTAGAGGATGCCATTACACCAAGTACGAAAATGATTATTTTCAGCTCGCCCTGTAATCCAAGCGGGTCGGTATATTCTAAAGAAGAGTTAATGGCTCTAGCAAAAGTCTTGGAACGTTACCCTCAACTGTTCATTGTAAGTGATGAGATTTATGAATTAATTCGATATGGGGTAAATCACTTTAGTATAGCTAGGATTGATAGCATAAAGGATAGGGTCATTACGGTCAACGGCGTTTCCAAGGGTTTTGCAATGACTGGTTGGCGTGTGGGCTATATTGCTGCTAGTCAATGGATTGCTGATGCTTGTACAAAGATACAGGGGCAAGTTACATCAGCAACATGTGCCATCGCTCAAAAAGCCACAGAAAAAGCCATGCTAACAGACCCTAATGATGTTGCCCACATGAAAAGGGCCTTCCAAACAAGAAGGGATTTGATTCTCAAGTTACTGAATGACATTCCTGGTATTAAAACCAATACCCCTAAAGGTGCATTTTATGTTTTTCCTGACGTTTCGAGCTATTTTGGAACTTCATGTAAACAGTTTAAAATCAACAACTCCTCAGATTTTTGCATGTATTTACTTCACGACTGTCATGTGGCTCTTGTGGCTGGTGAGGCATTCGGCTCTCCCAACTGCGTCAGAATTTCTTATGCTGCCTCTGAAGAAAAACTCATAGAAGCTCTCAAAAGAATGTCTATTTCATTATCTAAACTACACAAAAATTGAGTGCTACAAATTGGACGACTATTTTCGAATCATTCAACACTAAACGCGTGTTGGTGGTGGGTGATGCTATGATTGATGCCTACATGTGGGGGCACATCAATAGGCAATCACCAGAAGCACCTATACCTATTGTTGATATTTCAAAGCATGAACAACGCTTAGGAGGTGCTGCTAATGTGGCTGTCAACATAAAGTCATTAGGTGCAATACCAATTCTATGTACGGTCGTTGGCTCTGACAAATCTTCTTTTACAGAATTGATGAATCAGCAAAATTTGACCACCGAAGGTGTTCTTTTTGAAAACCGAAAAACCACCACTAAAACACGTATCATCGCTGAAAACAAACACCAGTTACGAGTCGATGAAGAAGACCTTTTTCCCATTCAAAATGAAAGTGAATTTATTGACAACACATCTCGACTAATGCAAACCGTCGATGTTGTTATTTTACAAGACTACAACAAGGGAGTGTTAACACCTCATGTCATAAAAACACTTTGCTCCAACGCTAAGAGTCTGAAGAAACACCTATTAGTAGACCCAAAAAAGGATAATTATTGGGACTATCAAAAAGCGGATTTATTCAAACCCAATTTAAATGAATTACAACAATCATGTGCTGAATCCATTGATATCAATAAGCTTGACGCATTAAGTGCCATTGTTCAAAAGCAACGACAAAAACTCAAAGCAAAACTTTTCTTACTGACCCTTTCTCAACATGGCGTATTCATTCAAAACAATGACCATAGTCAATTATATCCTGCTTTCAAAAGACAAGTTATTGACGTCTCAGGAGCTGGAGATAGTGTCATTGCGACAGCTGCTTTGGCCCTTGCCTGCGAACTTCATACTGACCAAATTGCACAATTATCAAATTTAGCTGGTGGATTAGCTTGTGAAAAGGTGGGTGTTAACCCCACAGAGAAAGAACGATTACTTGAAGAAGCTAGTCGTTTAATTTAGCACCACAAAATTTACAATGTTTAGCATCAATTTCATGTCCCTCTTTAGAACATTCTCGACACGCCTGAGTACTTACTTTATGTTGGGTGGCTTTAACCATTGAGGCAGAGACAATACCAGTTGGGACAGCAATAATGCCATAACCCAAAATCATAATGACAGAAGCAAGCATTTTACCTAGAGAAGTAACAGGAACAACATCTCCATAACCTACGGTTGTCAAAGTTACCACCGCCCAGTATATTGATTTTGGAATGTTTTCAAAACCATTTTTTTGTCCCTCAATAATGTACATAAAACTTCCTAGAACAATAACTAAAATGCTAATGGATAATAGAAAAACAATAATTTTGGGTTGAGAAGATCTCAAGGCAATTTGCATCACATTAGCCCCCCTTAAGTACCGTGAGAGTTTAAAAACTCTAAAAATACGTATCAATCGTATAATTCGAATGTCTATAAGAACATGCAAAGGAGTGTGAAAAAATACAAGATAAGTGGGTATTATTGACAAAAAATCAATGATTCCCATAAAAGAAAAGATATACTTCAAAGGTTTATTAATTGAATAAATTCTAAGTATATATTCAATAGTAAAAAGTAGTGTGAAAATCCACTCAAAAAAACGTAAAACGTCACCAAACCGCTGTTCTATTTCTTGTACACTCGATAAAATGACACCCAAAACAGATAATAAAATCATTATCAGTAAAATCACATCAAAAAGCTTACCTTCTTTGGTGTCGGCCTCAAAAATAATTTCGTGTATTCTGTTTTTATCCATTCAAACGCGAATTTAAAACTATTTGAAAACATGAACATACTTTTTAATATTTTCTATAATTTAGCTTAAAATAAACTTTAAAATGTCAAAACGACTAAAAGAAAGCCATGCACAGTTTGGGACAACTCCTGTATTCATGGCTTCAATTAGCACTATCTTGGGAGCTATTCTGTTTCTCAGATTTGGTTATGCTGTGGGGAATGTTGGTTTTTTAGGAGCTTTGGCCATCATCATTTTAGGACATGCTGTCACTATCCCTACCGCTTTAGCCATCGCTGAAATTGCTACAAACAGAAAAGTGGAAGGTGGTGGTGACTACTATGTCATTTCACGTTCCTTTGGTATTAATATTGGGGCTGCCATAGGCATCGCATTATACTTTTCTCAGGCCATCAGCGTAGCTTTCTATATTATCGCTTTCTCTGAGGCATTTATGCCATTGGGACATTATTTAATGAGCCATTACGACATTGGGTTTTGGGGAACATTATTGATCAACAAGAAAATTATAGGATTAACTTCCATGGGTTTGGTATCACTTTTAATTTTATTTAAAGGAGCCAACATAGGTATAAAAGCACTGTATGTTGTAGCAAGTGTCATTTTTCTATCTTTAATTATGTTTTTTCTAGGAAAAAACAATATGCCTCTTGAAGAAGTTAACTTTTTTTCTTCCATCGAAAAATCAGATGATTTTTTCTATGTGTTCGCTATCATTTTTCCAGCTTTCACAGGCATATCTGCTGGCTTGGGGCTATCTGGTGATCTTAAGGAGCCAAAAGTGTCTATTCCTAGAGGGACGATAATAGCTACTGTTTTAGGCGCTCTTATTTATATTTTGGTAGCACTCAAATTGACTATTTCAACGAGTTTAGAAAATCTTGCCAACAATCAATTAGTAATGAGTGACATTGCCATTTGGGGACCAATTATTCCTATTGGTTTGGCTTGTGCTGCCGTCTCTTCAGCATTGGGTTCCGTCATGGTCGCTCCAAGAACGTTACAAGCTCTAGCTAAAGATCGTATTTTTCCGACCAAAAAATTAGATCGATGGTTAGCCAAGGCTAAACCAAAAAACAACGAACCTATCAACAGTACATTGGTAACCTGTATTATTGGATTCTTGTTCGTGATGATAGGTGATATAAATGTTGTAGCTAAGGTAATAGCCATGTTTTTCATGGTCACATATGGAGCGATTTGTTTAATCTCGTTTTTAGAACATTTTTCTGGCGACCCCTCTTACCGACCAACTTTTAAATCAAGATGGTACATTTCTCTTCTTGGAGCATTACTTTCCATATGGTTAATGTTCAAAATGGATACCCTATTTGCATTTATCTCTATTCTCATTATGACTTTATTTTATCGTTTGGTTAGCAATCATTCGACAGATAATAGAGAGTTTGTGAGCTTGTTCAAAGATGTACTAGAACAAATCGCCAGACAACTTCAAATTTTTCTGCAACACAAAGGCAATGGGTCAGAAAAAAGTGTTCATTGGCGTCCTTTTGTAGTGTGTATTAGCGATGCCTATTTCAGACGAACTAACGGATTCGATATGACTAAATGGATTTCGTATAAGTACGGTTTTGGAACTTACATTCACTACATCAACGGTTATCTTAGCACCAAAACGTTCGAAGAATCTAAACAAGTAAAACATCAGTTACTCAAAGAAAAGAAGACCAATGTTTACGTTGATACCATGATTTCTCCTTCTTACACCTCTGCCTTAGCACAGGTCGTACAATTATCCAGTATTTCTGGAAAGGAAAATAATCTCATCTTGCTAGAGTATTGTGACACTGAAAAAGCATCTTTTGAAGATATCATTAGTAATTTCAATCTGCTACACACAACAGGATACGACGTTGCCATTTTACGTTCAAATAATGAAAAGAGAGACAAAAAAGAAGAGATTCATATTTGGATTTCATCTCGCGACTATGAAAATTCTAATATGATGATTTTATTGGGCTATATTATTTTAGGACATCCAGAATGGAAAAATGCTCAAATAAAAGTCTTTACCATTTACCCTAAGCATCAGTTTGAAGAATACAAACAACAAATGTTTGATTACATTGAATCCGGGCGATTGCCTATTTCTCCAAGAAATATGAAAATGGTACCACATGAAGAAGACATTAGTATTAAAGATATTATTAACGATCGGTCGGTAAATGCAGATTTGGCTATCATTGGCTTTAGAGGAGAGTTAGTCAAGAAGCAAAAGCTAGATATTTTTGAAGGGTATAACATTGGAAATATATTATTTGTAAACAGTACTGAACGAAAGGATATTGAATAATACCTATCTTTGTGACTTATTTTTTAACCTTTGGGAACGAACATAAAACCTTACCACAATAATAAGGCCTCTAAAAAAGAGCAAATCGCTAGCATGTTCGATGCTATTGCAAAAAGGTACGACTTTCTCAACCATTTTTTATCTCTAGGAATTGATATTATTTGGCGGAAGAAAGCTATTAAAGAAATAGCTACTGTTCAACCAAAAAAAATTCTTGATATCGCTACAGGCACTGGTGATCTAGCTATTGAAGCATCGAAGCTCAGACCTGAACAAATTATTGGAGTAGATATCTCCAATAACATGCTATCACATGGTCGAAACAAAGTAAAAAAGAAAAACTTAGACCATCTCATCGAAATGACATTTGGCGACGCCGAAGACCTTTCCTTTAGTGATGAATCGTTTGATGCCATCACGGCTGGTTTTGGAGTCAGAAATTTTGAGCACTTAAATAAAGGGCTTTCAGAAATGCATCGTGTACTAAAGACTGATGGGAAAATAGCTATTATTGAACCCGCTGAACCGGTAGTTTTTCCATTCAAGCAGATATACAATCTCTATTTCAAAGGTCTTTTACCTATTATAGGAAAATTATTTTCTGACGATCAATCGGCCTATTCATATCTTCCTGAATCGGTGGAGGCTTTTCCCACTAGGACACAATTTTTGGAAGAGCTCAAAAAAGTAGGATTTAAGAATGTCGAATATAAGTCATTGACGTTCGGAGTAGCTATTCTTTACTTGGCATCAAAATAAAAATAGCATATTTTCCGATATTGTAATATGAAGAAAATAGTTTTGATTGTGTTGTTACTACCTTCATTGTTGGCTCATGCCCAGCGATACAAGGTTCCCAAAAATCTACCTAACTACGATAATCAAGACATTCATTTTGGATTTTTAATTGGTATTAACATTCTTGACTTCAAAATTACCCCATCTGTAGAGCAAGAAGAACAATTATTGGTCATAAAGTCACAAAATCAAAAGGGATTCAACCTAGGCATTGTAACTAACTACCACCTTAGCAGACGCTTCGACCTAAGAGCTATTCCTACATTATCGCTAGCCGAACGACGCATCCAATACACCTTGCTTGAGGATTTATCACCAACTCAAGTCAATAAAAAGATAGAATCGACCTTTATTGAATTCCCTTTGCTTCTAAAATATAAATCAGATCGATACAACAATGGAAGAGCTTACATCATTACGGGATTGAAATATGCTTTAGATTTGGCCTCTCAAAAAAATATAGACGATGAAAATCAACAAATCGTCAAAATAAAATCGCACGACATTTCTTATGAAATTGGTTTAGGATTTGATTTTTACTTCTCATACTTTAAATTTTCTCCTGAAATCAAAGCCAATTTTGGAATCCTAAACTTGTTAGTAGATGACGAGAGCATATACAGTCAATCGATTAAATCCATGAAAACTAGGGGTATAACCATCTCCTTTACATTTGAATAACTTTTTTTTTGTTTTTTTTTTATATATTTAAACTATAATTAACCTTAAAATTGTTTGTTTGATTAGTTTATTTTACTGCAAATCATCATGGTAGGTCTCATTATCGTATTAACATTTTCACTTGTTATTTTGTATATGAGGTGTATAAAGTATAAATCTAAAATCTCTACACAGCACAGCAATAATTGCTGTCCAAAATGCTACAATCCACTAGATATAAAAAGACGAAAACTATCGGACAAACTTTTAAACGAAGTCTGTTTGAATATATTTGACTTTAGACGCTATAGATGTCATAACTGTGGTTGGAATGGTATTCGGTCAAAGTTCTCCACTAAAACCAGCCGATAAACAGATACCACAAGCCATCGCCACATTCAACGATTCAGCTTTCGAATTTTGGTCTTTAGGAATACTTATTTTCTGATGACACATTGCCAAGACATCCTTACTAACACCCCTACTTTCATTGCCAAAGACAATGACTTTTTTGGACGACTTGGAAAGGGAATGAAAAGGTCTTCCGTTTAAAACAGTGCCATACAAATCATATTGATTTAAAGAAGATAGAGTCTCTACTAAAGGATTATAATGAAGGTGTATTCTAGCCAAAGAACCCATAGTTGCTTGGACTACTTTTGGGTTAAAACAGTCCACCACATCGGGCGAACAACAAATGTGTTTGACCCCAAACCAATCTGCTAAACGGATGATCGTTCCTAAATTGCCAGGGTCACTAATTCCATCCAAAGCCAAAATAGTATGGCCGTCAATTGGAAATTGAGAGGAGGGAATTTTTACCACAGCTAAAACTTTGTTGGGGGTTTGTAAAAAAGAAATTCTTTCCAATTCCTTATCAGTTACTGGTATGGCCTCCTTTCCTAACCATTGATCATTGGCATATACCGCTTCTACCTGCCAGTCTGAATCCAAAAATTCTTGAACCCCTTTTGGTCCCTCCACAACAAACAGCTTATGTTTAACTCTATTTTTTTTCATCCCTAAGGACTTGATGAGTTTAATGTCTTGATTGGTCAACATACAATGTTTAAAACTTTCCCTCCAAAGTATAAAATTTAATGTAATAATTAGGACATAAAATGTTTGATTTAATACATTTGTTTAAAATAAAGTTACGATTATGATTATAAAAGGTGTTGCCACTGGCAATCAAGTTCAAGAAATTCTAAAACACGCCAAGGACAATAGATATGCCCTACCCGCTGTCAATGTAGTGAACACAAGCAGTGTGAATGCCGTACTGGAAACGGCTCGTGATGTTGGTTCTGCGGCTATCATTCAATTTTCGGCAGGAGGATGTCAATTTTTTGCTGGCAAAGGGCTGTCAAACAGTAATCATCAAGCCGCCATAGCTGGTGGTATTTCAGGGGCAAAACACGTCCATCAACTAGCTGAACTGTATGGTTCCACCATCATTCTACACACAGACCATTGTGCCAAAAAGTTATTACCATGGATTGACGGATTATTAAGCGCTGGAGAAGATTTTTACAAAGTACATGGAAAGTCATTGTATAGCTCACACATGTTAGACCTTTCTGAAGAACCCTTAGAAGAAAATATCGATTTGTGTAAAAGGTATTTAGAACGAATGGCAAAAATGGATATGACTTTAGAAATAGAATTGGGTATCACTGGTGGTGAAGAAGACGGTGTGGACAATACTGGTGTCGACAGTTCCAAACTATACACTCAACCAGATGAAGTTGCCTATGCCTATGAGGAGTTGATGAAAGTGAGCGATAAATTTATGGTGGCAGCTGCTTTTGGTAACGTTCACGGCGTGTACAAACCAGGAAATGTTGACCTACAACCCATTATTTTGAAAAACTCTCAATCGTACATCCAAGAACGCTTTAACACCTCACACAATCCAGTCGATTTTGTATTTCACGGTGGTTCAGGATCTTCGGAAGAAGACATCCGAGAAGCCATTGGATATGGAGTAATAAAAATGAATCTTGACACCGACTTTCAATTTGCTTTTACTTCTGGTGTCAACCATTACATTAATGAGAAAAAGGACTATATCAATACACAAATTGGCAATCCTGAGGGAGACGATTTACCCAACAAAAAATACTACGATCCAAGGGTTTGGCTGAGAAAAGGTGAAGAATCTTTTAAGCAAAGGTTAGTCCAAGCATTCAACGATTTAAACAATGTTAACCAATTAAATGACAATGGGCTGGTTCAAGCGAATTAAAGAAGGAATAACAACTTCCACCACCGAAAAAAAGGAAACACCAGAGGGGTTATGGTATCAATGCCCTAGGTGTAAAACCATCATTTCAGCACAAGAACATCAAAACAATCTTTTGGTTTGTGGCAAGTGTAATTTCCATGAGCGAATCAATGCCAAAGAATATTTTTCTATCCTGTTCGACGACGCCAAATTCGAAGAACTAGATAAAAAGATGATGGCTGTTGATCCCCTTTCCTTTGAAGACAAAAAGAAATACAAAGATCGACTTACCCAATCTAGAAAAATCACAGGACTCAAAGATGCTATTACTACTGGTTTTGGTCAACTGGACGGCAAGCCCATCGTAGTGGCTTGTATGAATTTTAACTTCATTGGTGGTTCGATGGGTTCGGTAGTAGGCGAGAAAATTAGTCGTGCCATTCAACGTGCCATCGAAGAAAAATGCGGCTTCATGATGATTTCAAAATCAGGAGGTGCTCGCATGATGGAAGCTGCCTATTCCCTTATGCAGATGGCCAAAACATCCGCACAACTTGCTTTATTGTCCGAAGCAAAGCTACCCTATATTTCCTTGTTAACCGACCCTACTACGGGGGGCGTCACCGCTTCGTATGCCATGTTGGGTGATGTCAACATAGCTGAACCAGGAGCACTCATAGGCTTCGCTGGACCTCGTGTAGTTAAGGAAACCATCGGAAAAAATCTACCCGATGGTTTTCAGACCTCAGAGTTTGTCCTCGAGCACGGATTTTTAGATCTCATCGTAGAACGCAATGAACTAAAGCAAACTATTTCTTCCTTGTTAGACATGTTTATTGACGTCGAAAAAAAATAACCTCTTCAAACCGTTTGTTTAAAAGTTTTACTATCTTTGCAGACCAAATTTATTACTACAAAAAAAATAGTACATGCAACTAACTGCTAAGGACAAAATCGACATCTTTAAAAAATTTGGTGGCGATCAAAAAAACACAGGTTCTACAGAAGCTCAAATAGCTATGTTTTCCAAGCGAATTAGCTTTCTAACTGAACACCTCAAAAAAAACAGAAAGGACAAAAACACTCAACGTTCTCTCCAATTATTAGTAGGTAAACGAAGAGGTCTCTTAGACTATTTGATGAACAAAGACATTGAAAAATACAGAAACCTTATCCAAGAATTAGGAATAAGACGATAAAACATCGTCAAAAGATACGTGAAAAGGCAATTGATTAATTGCCTTTTTTTCTATAAAAGTTCCGAACAACACAATATAAAAAGATGAAAGAAATTGTAAAACAAATTAATCAAAAAGATGGGAGAACCATCGAGTTGAGAACCGGACGATTAGCCAAACAAGCAGACGGAAGTGTTGAAGTAAGGATGGGCGATTCAGTTTTGTTAGCCACAGTGGTATCCAATAAAGAGGTTAACGGCGATATTGATTTTCTTCCGTTGACCGTTGATTATAGAGAAAAGTTTGCGGCCGATGGTCGTTTTCCTGGAGGTTTTCTAAAACGAGAAGCCAGACCATCTGACCATGAAATCCTCATCATGCGACTGGTCGATAGAATTCTAAGACCATTATTCCCTAACGACTACCACGCGGAAACACAAATTATGCTGTCTCTCATTTCACACGACGAAACGGTATGTCCTGAGGCCTTGGCTGGATTAGGTGCATCGGCTGCCATTGCCGTTTCCGACATTCCATTTAATGGCCCCATTTCTGAAGTGAGAGTG
>CAXDOW010000013.1:0-29422 GCA_963991165.1 uncultured Flavobacteriales bacterium
CCCGACCACTGGGCAACAGAACTCTCGTTAACTGAACAATACGCATGTACTCACCAATCATAAAAGGTGTATTGTAAAAGCTCAGGCATATAGCAAGACGTCACAGTGCTATCCATGTTAGACAATGACATCCATTCAGTATCTGAAAGTAATTTATAATTTAAAACAAAATGATCAACACCCGTTCCACTCATAGAGTCCCATGTACCTTGAGCAAAAGCATTATTTTGCAAAATAAGGAAGTCATCGACGTATAAATTTGTAGGAGAAGGACACTCTTCATAAGGCAAAGTAGTGAATGTATCAATAACTGCCCACTCTGCTGGATCTTGAAAACTACCTTCAGAACAATAAGCTACTACACTCCAAACATAGGTCGTATTGTAGTCGAGTGGCCCTATGATTCTACTTGTGGAGGTACTATCAAGATTGGAAAGATTATTCCACTGAAGCGAATCGACATGTTTGTATTTAATTAAAAAATCGGTAACTCCAGTTCCTAACATAGAATCCCAATACCCTTCAACGCTAGCATAATACGAGTCAAATGTATAATTGTCGGTATATAAACCAGTCACTTGAGGACAATCATCTGCATAGATAGTTGCACCAACATTTACCACATCGTTATAAACACACCCATCCTCAAACTCTACAACTATATAATTTGGACCATAACATGCACTTTGGTAATAAATAGAGCTGACTGAAATATCATTTACTAATATTGATGTAACTTCTTGATTACCTGTCAATAAGGCTATAAGCCCATCGCATTCTTCATTTGTAGATGTATTATATGTGATATAATCTAAAACAAAGTTACACTCTATGCAGCTGCCATCATCCTCTGTGGCATTTTCGTTGAAATTGGGCGATGTCGCGTTAGTACAACCAAATATTTCCAACTCATCACAAACACCATCCTGATCTATATCGTTGATGCAATTATTGAAACAATCGTATATGTTAGTGGGATAAGTACAGGAGCCATCATCAGAGTTAGCTAAGTAATTGTAATTACAAGCAAATATATCGGTACAGCCAAGAGCAGTCGGGCCAACAAATACAGTATCGCTAAACACACACCCCTGACTATTAATAATTGTTTGATAATTGTAACCTGGACAAAGTGTGGTAACGTAATCGGTTTCTATACCATTCCATGAATAAGTATAAGGTGGACTACCACCTGTATGAGTTGTTATAACAACAGCATCACAATTTTCAATGCTCGAAGCATCGTAAATGATATTTTCAAAAATCTCAATTTCAGTTTCTTCATCAACTGTAAATTGGAAATCTTTAGTACAATTACCATCATTAACGTTCAGATTATATAAACCAGCCGCCAAACCATTAACTGAATTTTCGCTAGTGCCAAGTATTACACCACTAATATCAGTCCAAGTGTATGTGTAATCGCCAGATCCTCCGTTTAATAATACACTTATAGAACCGGTACTCTCACCAAAGCAATCAACATCTTCAATCAGTTGACCACTTAACACTATGTCGGTTGGTCCACCAATCACAAAAGGGGTTGTTGGTCCAACACATCCATTGGCATCTGACATAGCAAAACTATAATTGTTTGCTTGATTAAAACCAGTATAATAATTTATCATATTATCAGCGGCTGAAAAGTCACCGATATTATTTCCTGCTTGGAAAAAAGAAATGCTATAGTTTGGTGTTCCACCATCAAACTCAATGCCAATCTCGCCATTATTATCTCCAAAACAAACCACATCATTGGTTGCTACTATTGTAGCGGTTAATGCCTCTGGCTCTGTAAGTTCAAAAGTATTAGTTTTAACACAGTTTTTTGCATCAACAATGGAATAAGTTACACTACCAGCAGATAAATTGATATTGGTGTTGTTGGGACTTAGAGCCCCCCCATTCCATGAGTATTGATATGGAGCGGTTCCACCATCAGCAGTAATAGTGGCAGAGCCGGTTCCTCCCGGACAGTTAGGCTCAAAATCTAAAATGGTAGATGTTATCTCGGTCGCCGCATTAATGACAACAGCATTGGAGTTTTCACAACCATCTTGGTCTGTTACTTGAACCACATAATCACCCGGAGTAAGATTCTGAGTGATTAACTGAGTAGAAATAGGGATATTTGTATTACTAGCCTCTAAAATAGTGTATGTGTAACTACCATTACCGCCAGTAGTCAGCGTATTATCCATGGAAATAACGCCATCATTAAAATTAAAACAACTTTCGTCAGTCTTGGTTGGAAAAAATAGAATTTCACCGGGATCGTTAACGTTTACAGTTGCTGTTTTTGTACACCCATGATGATTTGATAAAGTAACTGTGTAAAGCCCGGCGACTAAGTCGTTAAATGATACCCCTCCTCCTGAATTACCAGATACAAAAAAACCATTTGGTCCAGAACAGGTATAAGATAATGAAGTATTACCACCACTTAAGAAAACAGAAAATGAACCGTTTTCATCTCCAGTACAAATAACAGATGGATTTGGATCAAGAACATTTATAGTAAGATCTGTTGGATATTCTTGAGTTTGATATGCTATATTGTCAATCTCAGCACCATCTAAAGCTAGAGTTAACATATAATTACCTTGGACGGGAAAGCAATAGTTCAAAGATGAGTAGCCAATATTGAAATTGGGATCGTTACTAAAATCCACAACAAGATCTTCAACAGTCAAAAAACCACCATGGTCACGCTCTATGACTAAATCATAACTCAAGCTATTGTCTAAGCCAGAAAAATTGATAGCAGCACACTCCTGGTCACCGTAACAAATCGCCGGTTCAGATGGAAAAACTGCCGAGATACTTGTAGGACCAGTGGTGCAATCTTGGATTAGAGGCAAGAAGCTTGTGTTAAACATGCCCGATGTAAACCCTACTTCACTAGCCACAACTTCACTGTAAGCCAGATTGTCAGGATTTGGGCAAATCATGATGAAGAACGGAATAGATCCTTGAGTGTTGTTGCCCATAACTCTAGCATAGTGATCGTATTGGGCATAGCCATCATTTGAGAATGAGAATTTAGGATAAGTTGCGCCCCATCCTAAACCGTTTACTACGGCATCATTGTCGGTTTGTTCAATGGTTATACCAAAGACGTCAACGTTGTCGTAATTTTCTATGTATAAAGTGTTAAGCTCAGGAGTAGAAAATTGACATGGGCCACTCCATGAGGCAAAGAAGTCTAGTACTACCATTTTGCCACTAGCTAGCTGATCATATAAATTCCAAGCGTTACCGTCGCTGTCTGTTAGACTAAAGTCAGGCACAGGAACGGTAATGTTGATGGTTTGGTAAAGCAAAGAGTTGTCACTCATATCAGGATCTGTGCCAGCATTAACATTAGTAACTTCAGCGCTAAAGTTGTAAGATCCTTCTACCAAGTCACCTAAGCTAAGCTGAACATTGGTCGATTGTCCAGTTGCTAAGTTTTGGTTTGTAACGTTTTCAGTGTAGCTGGAGCCGTCAAAAGTCCATTCAACATCAAAAGATGTAATTGAGTTTGAGCCACCGTTAGTTACTTCAACCTCTAAGGTTCTGTTACCCTCTAGTGGGCTGTCAATAGTAGCGTTAGATAACTGCGCGTCATTTTCTCCTAGTACTTTGACTTTAATATCATCAATTCCTAGTATGTAGTCGTCATCGGAGTTGTTTCTGAAAGCAATGTAAATAGTTTGCCCACTGTAATTAGATAAATCGATACTTCGTAATGTCCATTGGTCGGCTTCACCGGTCGAGGTAGAATTGTAAAGGGCTTGCCCACCAAAGTCAGCTACATCTTGCCCGGTAGTAGAAACATAGACCTCCACACCATCAGAATAGTCCGGATCTAGTGCTATTGCACTAAATGTTAGGAAAATAGTACCATTAGTCATCGTAATAGCTGGAGTAACCATCCAGTCGTCAGTAACTCCGACCGGATTTAGCCATGAGGTGCTTACAGCACAATCTTGGCCGCTAAGCATTGCGGCTGAAAAAGAACCTTGATACTGCGCTACATTTTGGTTTGCTGTAGCGCCATCAACGTCAATTAAGTTAAATGTGTTTGGAATGCCATTATCAAAGTTTTCTTCAAATAAAATTTGAGCATGTAGCGTTGTTTGAAAAAAACTAAACAAAAATAGAAGATATTTTGCTTTCATAACTGAATACATTTGTCAATCAATTATACGAAATTTTTTGATCGTAATAAACTTATAATTTTATCGATTTAATCAACTTTAGTCAAAAAAATAATGTTTTGATTGGTCTTTAAAGAAAAAAATCAAATTAAGTAAAGGAATTATTTCGACAACGCTTTCGACAACGCTAAAAAGAAAACCCCTTGAAAAACAAGGGGTTAACTATTAAATCTGCGGTCTGGACGGGACTCGAACCCGCGACCCCATGCGTGACAGGCATGTATTCTAACCAAACTGAACTACCAGACCGTCTCTATAAAAGAACTTCTTCAAAACGAAGAAGTGCAAATATAATTTGTTTTTTGAATATGAAAAGCTATTATTAAAAAAATACTAATGTAGTTTCGAACGTTTTCGCAAATAATTCATAAGGACAGTTTCAAAACCTTCATTTATATCGACCTTGATAAAGTCTATTTGATAATGCGAACATTTCATTTTCAATTGATGCAAAAATTGCTCAGACGCTTCAACATAACGTTGTTTAATTTGACTCGGTGATAACTTGACCTCTTCTGCTGTTTCCATGTCGACAAATTTATATGGTCTATTATCGTAATCAAATGCTATTTCCTTTGATTGATCTAAGACGTGAAAAAGAATCACTTCGTGTTTATTAAATTTCAAATGCTGAAGAGCTGAAAAAAGCTCATCACTATGTTCCGAATTATCCATCATATCACTGAATAATATGACCAATGAGCGTTGGTGAATATTTTCAGCAATTTGGTGCAGTGCGTCCGTTACCATCGACGATTTTAATTGTTCATTTTTAGCCAATACTTCTTCCATTTGATGTAACAAAAACTGATGGTGCGTTCGACTGGTCTTTTCGCTAGTATGTAAATGAACTTTATCAGAAAATAAACTTAATCCAACCGCATCGCGCTGCTTTTTAAGAATATTCATTATGGCCGCAGCACACAATACCGAAAAAGAAAGTTTATTAGGACGCTGAAGAGAAAACTGAGGGTTTGGAAAAAACATTGAGGAAGATTGATCAATGATTAATCGACACCTTAAGTTGGTTTCTTCTTCAAATCGTTTTACGAATAGTTTATCGGAACGAGCATACAATTTCCAATCTATGTGACGGGTACTTTCGCCAGTGTTGTACAATCGATGTTCTGAAAACTCGACTGAAAATCCGTGAAAAGGACTCTTATGAAGTCCAGTCAAAAAACCTTCAACCACTTGTTGAGCCAAAAGTTCAAGATTTTCAAACTTAGAATACTGTTGCTGTATCATATAAAAAAAGGGCCATTAGCCCTTTATTTTTTTGAAATTAGATAAACTCTAAAGTTGAGCGTCTAGCTTCTCTTGAAGGACCGATTTTGGGACTGCCCCTATGACTTTGTCAACAATTTCTCCGTTCTTAAAAATTAATAAGGCAGGGATATTTCTAATACCATATTCCGAGGGAACTGCAGAGTTGTCATCTACATTGACCTTTCCTACTACCGCTTTGCCTTCATAGTCGTTTGACAACTCGTCAACGATTGGACCGACCATGCGACAAGGACCACACCAAGTAGCCCAAAAGTCAACCAAAACAGGTTTGTCTGAATCTAATACAATTTCTTTAAAGTTTTTGTCAGTTATTTCTAGTGCCATAGATAAATATTTAAAATAATGATGCCAACAAAGGTACTAATTTAATTGATTTGCACCTCCAATAAAGGCATTTGTTTAAAGCTATTAATGAGCACCTCGTTGAGGCTAATCTTACATAATTTGGATCTAAGCTGAACTGAGTAACCCTCTTGTTTATCATGAACTATAAACTTAAGATTATGACGCCCTTTGTTTTCATGTGAAAGCGTTGTGATATGTTCTAACATCTCTGTGGACATAGTGTCAACATCCATGCTCAGAGTAACTGAACGAATGGTTTTTTCTTTAACCTCAGAAAGCAATTCTAATTTGACTAGTTTTAACTCTAAGCTGCCTTCTTTATCCCATTTTCTTTCTTGCACCCTACACTGGGCATATAAAAACCATCCTTCAGTCATGTAGGGTTTAAACTTTGGATAATCATCACCAAATAAGAAAAAGGTGTGCTGATCGCTAAAATCTTCAATACTTATCGTTCCAAATGGTTTGCCAGATTTTGTGAAACGATGATCTACTTGAGAGACCATCCCTCCTATCAATATTTCCTTACCTTTTTGTGTTTCAAAGTCTTTCAACTGCGTCACAGAATGAGTGCAAAAGTACTCGAGCTCCAATTTAAAATCATCCAAAGGATGGCCAGAAATATAAAACCCAACAACTTCTTTTTCTCTGTTTAAAAGCTCTAAAGTATTCCATGGATCTGTATTTGGGACTTCTGGCTCAACCAATACTTCATCAATCGTATCTCCAAATAATGTTATTTGGGAAGAATCAATGCTCTCTTGATATTTTTGACCATATCTGGCTGTTTTTTCGAAAAAGGCAAGTCCATTATTATCCTCAAAAAAGTACACAGATCTGGAATGACCAAAACTATCAAAACCACCCGCATAAATAACACTTTCAAATGCCCGTTTATTGAATGCTTTCAAGTCAATCCGCTTCACAAAATCAAAAAGAGATTGATAATTTCCATTTTCTTTTCGTTCTTTGACTATGGCCTCAACCGCTCCTTCTCCTACACCTTTTACAGCTCCTAAACCAAAGCGAATTTCGCCCTTTTTGTTAACCGCAAACTTGTAAAAACTTTCATTTACATCTGGTCCTAATACTTTTATTCCCATACGCTTACACTCTTCCATATAGAATGTCACTTTCTTTATGTCATTCATATTATGGGTAAGGTAAGCGGCCATGTATTCCGCAGGGTAATGGGCTTTCAAATAGGCCGTTTGAAAAGCAATAAGAGCATAACAGGTTGAATGGGACTTGTTAAAAGCATAAGCCGCAAATTTTTCCCAATCTTTCCATATTTTTTCAGCTACTTCAGTATCGTGTCCACCTTGAGCACATCCATCCAAGAACTTGGGCTTTAACTTATCAATAAGGGCAAAAATTTTCTTGCCCATTGCTTTTCTAAGCACATCGGCATCTCCCTTAGAAAAACCAGCTAGTTCCTGTGACAACAGCATAACTTGCTCCTGATACACAGTAATTCCATAGGTTTCTGCTAAAATACCTGACATTTCTGGTAAATCATATACAATTTCCTCTTTACCGTGCTTTCGAGCAATAAAATTTGGAATGTACTCCATTGGCCCAGGACGATAGAGTGCATTCATAGCTATTAAATCATCAAATTTATCGGGTTTAAGGGCCTTTAGGTTCTTTTGCATCCCGGGTGACTCAAATTGAAAAATACCATTCGTTTCACCTCTCTGGAATAATTGATAAGTCAACTCATCATCCAGAGGAATAGTATCGGGGTCAATATCTTTTTGGTGGATGTGTTTTATTATTTTACAGCAATCTTTGATAATAGTAAGATTCTTCAGCCCAAGGAAATCCATTTTCAACATCCCAGCTGACTCCACTACGCTATTGTCAAATTGAGTGACAAGAAGCTCAGCATCTTTAGACTTGCGAACGGGTACAAATTTTGAAATATCGTCAGGAGTAATGATAACACCACAGGCATGAACTCCTGTATTGCGGATGGACCCTTCCAAAATTGTAGCTTGTTCTATCGTTTTTGCCTTTAAATCCTTAGTTTCTGTTATTTTCTTAAACTCTTGTGCTAGCTTAAATTGGTCTGCGTTTAGTTTTTCTTTAAGTGCTTGATCATCAAAATTAAATAGCTTGTTGAGCTTGATATCAGGCATCTTTTTGGCCAACTTATCCGCTTCAGATAGTGGTAAATCTAATACTCTTGCCGTATCTCTAATGGCTGATTTGGCAGCCATTGTTCCATAGGTTATGATTTGTGCAACTTGATTAGAACCATATTTATCTACTACCCAATCAATGATTTTATTACGTCCTTCGTCATCAAAATCGATATCGATATCGGGAAGAGATACTCGGTCTGGGTTTAAAAATCGCTCAAAAAGCAAGTCATATTTTATGGGGTCAACATTAGTAATACCAACACAATAAGCGACAGCAGAACCTGCAGCTGATCCTCTACCAGGACCTACAGAAACACCCATTTTTTTTGCTTGATTGGTAAAATCTTGTACGATGAGAAAGTAACCAGGATACCCTGTTTTTGCAATGGTTTCCAACTCAAAATCGAGGCGTTCTTTAATGGACTCTGTAATGGTTTCATAACGCTGCTTGGCTCCTTCATAGGTTAAATGCCTCAGATAAGCATTTTCACCTCTCTTCCCTCCATCTTTCAAATCGTCTTCAAATCGAAACTCTTTTGGAATATTAAAAGCTGGTAACAAGACCTCTCTCTCCAGATTAAAGCTTTTAATTTTTGAAATGATTTCACTCAAATTGTCAACGGCTTCTGGAAGGTCTCTGAACAAGGTTTTCATCTCCTGCTGGGATTTGAAATAAAATTCCTCATTAGGAAATCCATATCGAAAACCTCTCCCTTTGCCTTTGGGTGTAGATTGTAATTCTGCCTCTTTCACACACAGTAAAATATCGTGGGCATTGGCATCTTCTTTATTTAAATAATGTGAATCGTTGGCAGCAATTAGTTTAATAGCATACTTTCTTGCCAAACGGATAAGTACGTCATTGACCCGTTTTTCTTCTTCCAAACCATGACGCATTAATTGCAAGTAAAAGTCATCATTAAACTGTTGCTTCCACCATTGAATGGCTTCTTCTGCTTGACGCTCTCCCACACTTAAAATTAAATCGGCTATTTCGCCTCGTAATCCACCGCTCAACACAATGAGATCCTCTTTATATGTAGTAACAATGTCTTTGTCAATTCTAGGCACATAGTAAAACCCTTCAGTATGAGCTATTGAACTCATTTTGGATAGATTATGATAACCCTTTTTGGTTTTAGCCAAAAACACCATAGAACGTCCATTGTCTTTAATATTATGATTTTGGTAATCTTGACAAATAGAAAGTTCACACCCAATAATTCCTTTGATGGCTAATTCTTGCTTTTCTTCATTAATTTCGCCTTGCTCCACTTTTTTGTTATGTGCTAAAATGGGGGCGTTAATGGGGTGTTTATATATGGCATTGGCAAAGTGAAAAGCACCATACAGATTGGAATAATCTGTCATGGCTAAAGCAGGCATATCGAACTCAACGGCCTTATCGATCAAATCAGAAATTTTAGTGGTGGATTCTAATACAGAATATTGAGTATGATTGTGTAAATGAACGTAAGGACTGCTCGTAAGTTCTGATGAAACACTCGTTGTAAATGATACATCTACATGTTCATCGGTTTTTAGTTTTGCACTTTCTTGTTTTAAGTTCAAATGGGCCAATCCTATGGACTCGATTGGAGTAGGATGTGAATCTTGAAAAGATCGAACGTAAGATGGCTCTTTGTTGAGCTCCCCAGGGCTGTAATGTCCTAATCGAACTAATTCCAAAAAACACCGAGATGTTGCTTCAACATCGGCAGTGGCATTGTGTGCTTCTTGAAAAGTCTCACCAAACAAATGATGATGAAGTTCAGACAAATTTGGAAGTTTAAATTTCCCTCCCCGTCCTCCTGGCAGTTGGCACAACATGGCTGTTTTTTCAGTACAGGTATCCAAGACAGCTTTGTTAGTCCAATTGGTGTCACTTCCAAATCTAACGCATTCACTACCCATAACATTCACGTCAAAACCAACATTTTGACCCACGATGAATGTTGTTTTTTCTAATACGTCATGAAACTGTTTCAAAACGTCAGACAACGAATGACCTAAATGATGTGCTAATTCCGTAGAGATACCATGAATTTTTTCGACTTCAAACGGAATGTCAAAACCATCGGGCTCAATGATAAAGTCTCTATGTTCCAGTAACTCGCCCATTTCGCCGTGCAATTGCCATGCAATCTGAACACATCGAGGCCAATTGTCAATGTCTGTGATGGGTGCTTTCCAATTTCTTGGAAGACCTGTAGTTTCTGTATCAAAAATTAAATACACTCTTCAATCAAAAAGTTTCTAATGTAAAGGTAATAATATAGTTTACCCAATAAGATATTGTTGAAAAATATTAATACCTAATTTTTATTTTAAATTAACAGAAATAATTGCATATTTGCACCCCAAATTATTAACCAGAAACTACAGAGATAGTAAAACTGACACATTATGGCTACACGAATTCGCCTTCAAAGGCACGGAAGAAAAGCTCGCCCCATTTTTAAAATTGTTGTTGCAGACACACGTTCTAAGCGTGATGGTAAGTTTATTGAGAATTTAGGGCAATACAATCCAAATACCAACCCTGCTACCATAGATCTTGATTTTGATCGAGCGTTGGACTGGGTAATGAAAGGTGCTCAACCTTCAAATACGGCATTAGCATTATTAAAATACAAAGGAGTGATGATGAAAAAACACCTTCTTGGAGGTGTTGCCAAAGGGGCTTTTTCTGAAGAAGAAGCCGAACAAAAGTTTGAAGCTTGGATAGCAGAAAAAGAAGACAAAATCAACGCTAAAAAAGATAGTCTTTATAAAGAAAAACAAGAGGAAAACAAAAAACGACTGGCTGCTGAAAAAGAGATTAGTGAAAAGCGTGCTCAGGAATTCGCGGTTGCAAACTCAGAATTCGCGCCCGAGGGCCACGCGGCTGAAGATCAGGTTGCAGATACTGAAGAATCTGCTTCCAATGAAACTACATCAGAAGAATCGCCAGCCGAGGAATCTCAAGCTGAAGAAACTCCATCTACTGACGAATCAACCCAAGAGTCAGAAACTCCACAAGAAAAAGAAGAGGAAGAAAAAACCGAAGAAACACCTTCTGAGGATGTTGAAGCAAAAGACGATTCTGATTCTGAAAATAAAGAAGAGACTAAGGAGGATTAGTCATGAAGAAAGAAGAATGTTTCTTTCTTGGTACAATTAGTCGAAAACACGGATATAAAGGAGAGCTAAATATCAAACTTGATATTAGCTCTTCTTCGTTTTTAGAGGATGTAGACTATCTCTTCATCGATATAGACAACCAACTTGTCCCCTATTTTTTAACCTCATTGAGGTTTAAAAAAAGTATGCTTGCTTTAGTCAAATTTGAGGATATTAGTTCCGAAGAAGAGGCCAAGTCCATGATTGGAAAAGAAATTTATTTACCATTAACGTTTTCTCCTGAGCAAGAAGATCTTGACAGTCAATATGTCAATTTTTTGGCAATTGATTACACCCACGGACCTCTAGGAAAAATCATTGACGTGCAGAAAAATAGTGCCCAAAGTTTGTTTGTCATAAACTATCAACAAAAAGAAATACTAATACCCATTGTAGACAACTACATTCAATCTGTTGACGTTCAAAAAAAAGAAATTGTGTTGCGCACTCCCGATGGCTTATTAACTTTGTTTGAATAGATACAATTCACCTCTTTTATTTTTCGTTTACCTTTATACTGTGAAACCAATTCTTATCATATTATTTTATCCTTTTTTATGCTATGCACAAAGTGATACATTCAGCATTCAAAGAATACAATATGACAAAAACGATACACTCATCCTCACCGAAATCGATGAAGTAAATATTTTACATTTTAGGAATAAAGACGATGAACGCTATTTTAAACGCTTACAATATAAAACCATCAAAGTATATCCATACGCTAAATTGGCTTCTGAAAAATTAGACAGCTTGCTGGCTGAGCTAGACACAATTCCTAAAAGAAGAAAAAAGAAAGCAGCCATAAAAGCCAAAGAAAAATGGGCTAAAGAATACTTAGCCGATGATTTAAAAAAACTGACTCGATGGGAAGGACGTATTCTTTCCAAACTAGTCTATAGAGAAACGTCTATCAGCACCTACGACATCATCAAAGATTTGCGAGGTCGTTTTCAGGCATTTTTTTGGCAAAGCTTGGCAAAGCTATACGACAATAACTTGAAAACTACTTACCAACCCCAAACAGAGGAAGAAGATAAGTGGATAGAATATATCCTTGAAGACGCTAAACAAAAAGGAATAATTAAATAGAGTTACTTGGCAAAACGTGCCGAGCGTTTTTTATTTCGTGGCCCTTCCGAATAATCGTAAAATCCTTCACCCGACTTCACTCCCAACTTTCCTGCCGTAACCATATTGACCAACAAAGGACAAGGAGCATATTTAGGATTTCCAAACCCTTCGTGCATGACTTGCAATATAGACAGACAAACGTCAAGCCCTATAAAATCAGCTAAATGTAAGGGCCCCATAGGATGAGCCATTCCCAACATCATCACAGTGTCGATTTCTTCTACACCAGCCACTCCTTCATGCAGGGTGATAATGGCTTCATTAATCATTGGCATAAGAATGCGATTAGCAACAAAGCCAGGATAATCGTTCACTTCAACGGGAGATTTTCCTAATGACTTGGAAACTTCCATAATAGAAGCAGTCACCTCGTCTGAAGTAGCATATCCTCTTATCACTTCAACCAATTTCATAACTGGTACTGGATTCATAAAATGCATTCCAATAACTTTTTCAGGTCGCTTAGTGGCAGCAGCTATTTTCGTAATGGAAATTGAAGAGGTGTTAGTTCCTAGTATAGTATGTTCATCACACAAATCATCAAGCTGTGAAAAAATCTTACACTTAATATCCATATTTTCCGTCGCGGCTTCCACCACTAGGTCCAAGCCCTTTACAGAGGATGACATATCGGTTGACGTTTCAATATTGGCTAAGGTTGAGTCCTTATCCTCAGCCGTGATCTTTTCCTTAGCCACCATTCTGTCTAAATTCTTGGCAATGGTAGTGAGTGCTTTTTCTAGTGCTGATTCTGAAAGGTCGATGAGTTTTACAGAATACCCACTTTGAGCAAATACGTGTGCAATGCCGTTACCCATTGTACCTGCTCCTATTACGCCTATATGTTTCATTTTTTTAAAATTAGTTGGTGCAAAAATAATAAATACTATTGGCTCTTTTTGGGTAAAAGTGGTACAAATGAAAATTCATTCAATTCATGTTGTTCAAATTCGGTAGATGAATTTTTAATGAGCAACATCATTTTTTGAGATTGACTATCACCTACTGGAATGACCATTCTTCCACCTACTTTTAGCTGATTTATTAATGGCTCAGGAATGAATGTTGCTCCGGCCGTTACTATAATTTTATCGAAAGGAGCAAATTGTTCTAAACCAAGATATCCATCACCATAAAACAGCATACTTTGGTAGCCCAATTTTGGTAAAAGCGCCTTGGTTTTGAGGTATAATTCTTTTTGTCTTTCAATGCTGAAAACCTGTACCTTCATCTCTAACAGTACAGCAGTCTGATAGCCCGATCCAGTGCCTACTTCCAACACTTTTTCTCGAGGTTTCAATTGCAATAATTCAGACTGGTAGGCCACGGTGAAAGGATGAGAAATAGTTTGTCCGGCAGCTATAGGAAAGGCCTTATCTTGATAGGCAAAGTCTATAAAAGCTGGATCTAAAAAAAGATGCCTCGGAATTTTAGAAATGGCTGTTAAAATGCGTTCATCAACAATTCCTTTTTGACGTAAGCTATCGACTAACTTCAGTCGCAATCCTTGATGTCTAAACGTGTCCTTCATTGACTGCTAAAAATACGTAAATGTTACACATAAATTTCTATTTTAGCCAAAATACCACAGTATGCTGAAAATTGGAGTTGTCGGAGCTGGACACTTAGGGAAAATTCACCTAACAATCTTACAAAAACTAACAGATTGTTACGAATTAATAGGTTTTTATGATCCTGATAAAGAAACAGTTAAAACCGTTAACAAAAAGTTTAGAATTAAGCCCTTCAAATCGATAGATGAGCTTATTGAACAGGCCGATGTTGTTGATATCGTTTCGCCCACCATTTCACATTATGAAATTGCTATAAAAGCGATTAAATCAAACACACACGTTTTTATTGAAAAGCCCATAACCGAGACCTTATTGGAAGCCGAAGAGTTATTAAAATTGGCCCATGAAGCCAACGTCAAAGTTCAGGTGGGTCATGTGGAACGTTTTAACCCTGCCTTTACAAAAGCGCTAGAGTTTATCAACACTCCTTTATTCATAGAAACTCACCGCCTAGCGGAGTTCAACCCAAGAGGAACCGATGTCAGTGTCGTGTTGGATTTGATGATTCATGACATTGATATTATGCTGAAACTCGTCAATTCTGGCGTGAAAAATATCCATGCCTCGGGCGTTTCTGTTGTAAGTGATACGCCAGATATTGCCAACGCGCGAATTGAATTCAACAATGGATGCGTCTGTAATCTAACAGCCAGTCGTATTTCTTTGAAAAGTATGAGAAAAACACGTGTTTTTCAAAAAGATGCCTATATATCTATAGATTTACTGGATAAGAAAACAGAAGTAATAAGGATGAGAAATCTAAAGCCCAATGAAAAAGTAGATCCATTGGCTTTAATTTTAGATGTCGGTAAAAAGAAAAATAAAAAACAAATTTACTTCGAAGTGCCTGAAATAGAAAATAATAATGCTATAATGGACGAATTGAAAAGCTTTCATCACTCAATTATAAATAATTTAGAGCCAAAAGTATCCGTTAATGATGGTTTGATGGCCTTGGAATTAGCCGAACAAATATTAGAGAAAATGAACTACAACAATCATTTTAACTTGACATAATACTAAAGTAAAGATAACGTTCTAATTTCATTATGAAAGTATTTTTAACATCCATACTTATTGTACTTCTTTCAGCATGTGAAATATCAAACTCTATGGAAGAGACACCTGCTTTGATTGAAATTGAAGCTATTGGTTTATCAGGAAATCACACGCATCAAATTGTTGATGCATGGGTGTACAGTGATAATGAATTTCTTGGTGTATACCCATTGCCCACTTCTTTCCCCGTACTGACAACTGGTTCTCAAAGCATTATTATTGATGCCGGTATCAAAAAAAATGGCATCAGCTCTAGCCGAGAAAGCTATTCCTATTTCACCTCTTACCAAATTGATACGCTATTAGAACCAAATCAAAGGATAATATTATCGCCTATTGTCAATTACAACATTAATTCATTTCCATTCGAAGAGAACTTTGAATCTGTTGGTACTACACTAAATGTGGTTTCGGACTCTGTCAATCATCAAATTGTCAAAGTCTATAATAATTCAAATAGTGCGTATGGAAATTATTTTGCAACAGTAGAAATTGATGGCGAAAATGGTGAGATTTTTGAATGTACCACCGATGACTTGAATCTTCCAAAAGATCAAACCGTATTTCTTGAAATGGACTATAAATGCAATGCCAGTTTGGTGGTGGGAATGTATGCTAATTTTGTGAGCCAGGTTAATAAAACATCAATCATTTACCTAAATCCAAAAGAAGATTGGAACAAAATATACATCTCACTAACTGAAGCAATTTCTAATTATAACAATGCTCAAAGTTTCAAGTTGTTTTTTGGAACCGCTCGCGATACCTCGCTGAGCAGTAATTCATTTTCTTTCGACAACATTAGATTAGTCTATGAAGAATAACGTATTTCATACCTTAAAATATATTTTAGTAGATGTTGTTAGCGCCTCTTCTTCCTGGCTTCTTTTTCTTTATTACAGAACAGTCTTTTTAGATCAGGCCGATTTCTTTTTTATCAATGACGAACGGCTTTTTAGTGTATTAGTTATCAACTTCTTTTGGATAATGCTTTACGCACTGAGCGGGAATTACACTAATATTTACAGAAAGTCTAGACTGAGTGAAATCTTCCAACTATTTATTACTTCAGTTTTAGGAGTTACGATATTATTTTTTATTGTTTTACTAGACGACTTTATCCTCGATTACAAACAATATTACAGTTCCTATTTGGCTCTTTTTTGTATACAATTTGGATCCTCTGCTTTGTTGAGGTTTGCTCTTACCAGTCATACAGCCAACAGAATTCATCGAAGAAGAATTGGTTTTAATACATTAATTATTGGCAGTAATGATAAAGCTGTCAAATTATTTTACGATTTAGAAAATGAGCAAAAATCAAGCGGTCATATCATTCATGGGTTTCTGAGTTTAGAGAAGAAAAAAAGCTATAAGCTTGAAAAAATGATTCCACATTTGGGGGAATACCATCAAATTACCGAAATTGTAAAAGAATATCAAATTGAAGACATCATCATTGCCATTGAAAGCTCAGAACATAGCAAAATTGAATCCATCATCAATGACTTAGAATCTATTGATGTCAACATTAAAGTCATTCCAGATATGTATGATATACTTTCTGGAACAGTCAAAATCAACTCCATTCTGGGCACTCCTCTCATTGAGGTAAAACACAAGTTTCAAACGCAAACTGAGTATGTTATAAAGCGGTGTCTTGATTTTTTCATCTCTACACTAGCTATTATTCTTTTTCTACCTATCTATCTTATTTGTGCCATTTTAGTAAAAGTCAGCTCCCCCGGCCCCATCATTTATAAGCAAGTTAGGATTGGACAGCACGGAAAACTTTTTCAGATTTACAAGTTCCGTTCTATGTATTTAGATTCGGAAAAAGATGGACCCAAACTGTCTAGCAAAACTGATAATCGAATCACGCCATGGGGTCGTTTTATGCGTAAAATTAGGTTAGATGAAACGCCTCAATTTTTCAACGTACTTTTTGGGCAAATGAGTTTTGTTGGACCTCGGCCTGAAAGAGAATTCTACGCCAAGCAAATTCTTGAAAAAGTGCCTCACTACAAGCACATTTACAAAGTAAAACCAGGCATTACTTCTTGGGGAATGGTTAAATATGGCTATGCCGAGAATTTGGATGAAATGTTAGAACGATTGAAATACGACATCCTTTACATAGAAAACATGTCCCTTTTTATTGATTTAAAGATTATGATTCACACCATTCTAATTATTTTGGAGGGAAGAGGAAAGTAGCTAACGTCTGTTAATTTTCCACCGACTTGTTGTTTTATTGGAGGCCTCAGACAATTGGCTTTCTTTTTTGTTTTCTAAAACATGTTTTGCTAATAAAGCCGCTAATATGGCTTCCTCATTGTTAGTCTGATCCAATTGTTCGGGAGTGAAATTATTTTTAATGAAATGCGTGTCAAAATTTCCAGAAATAAAATCTTCATCATTCATTACGAACTGAGCAAATGATAATGTTGTTTTGACGCCAACAATAGTATATTCGCTGATGGCTCTTTTCATTTTGGTTATGGCTTCTTGACGTGTTTTGCCATAAGTTATCAGCTTAGAAATCATCGAATCGTAATAAATAGGAATTTCCATACCTTCATCAAATCCATTATCTACTCTAACACCAATACTCTCAGGAAGTTTATATCGCTTTAATAAGCCAATATCAGGTACAAAATTATTAGACGGATCTTCGGCATAGACTCTCACTTCTAAAGCGTGTCCGTTGATAGCGAGTTGGTCTTGTGTAAAGCTCAATGGGAGACCTTGAGCAATAGTAATTTGTTCTTTAACCAAGTCAATGCCTGTAATCATCTCAGTCACAGGATGCTCTACTTGTAGTCTGGTATTCATTTCTAAAAAGTAGAATTGTTTATTTTCATCGAGAAGAAACTCGACAGTTCCAGCGCCAAGGTATTGACACGATTTAGCCACATTGATAGCACACTGTCCCATCTCTTCCCTCAACTCTGAAGTCAGAACAGCCGATGGCGCTTCTTCAATAACTTTTTGATGTCGCCTTTGTATGGAACATTCTCGCTCAAACAAATGAACTACGTTACCGTGGCTATCAGCTAAAATTTGAATCTCAATATGTCGAGGTGAACCTACATACCGTTCGATAAATACCGAACCGTCACCAAATGAAGAGGTGGCTTCACTGACAGCTAGCTTCATTTGCTCTTCGAAAGAAGCTGCTTCATGAACTACTCTCATCCCTTTTCCTCCACCTCCAGCAGCCGCCTTTATAAGAATGGGATATCCAATTTCTTGGGCTATTTCTTGAGCTAATTTGACATCGGTAATTTTTTCATCAGTTCCTGGCACCAATGGTACGTCATACTTTTTTACTGTGGCCTTGGCTTTTAACTTATCGCCCATCATTTCCATGGCTTCGGCCGATGGACCAATAAGTGTGATGTTCTCCTCTTGTAAGCGTAGAGCAAAAGTGGCATTCTCTGACAAAAATCCATAGCCAGGATGAACGGCATCGACTTGAAGGTCTTTACAAACTTCTATAATTTTGTCCATGTTAAGATAGGAATCTGACGAGGGAGGAGGTCCAACGCAAACCGCTTCGTCAGCATATCTAACATGAGGTGAATTTCGATCAGCTTCCGAATAAATGGCGACCGTTTGAATGTTCATTTCTTTTGCTGAGCGCATTACTCTTAAGGCAATTTCGCCTCGATTGGCCACTAATATTTTTTTCATTGGGTAAATATATTTAAAAAAAAAGCAGCTAAAAAAGCTGCTTTTGTTCATTTAAAAATTGGTTTAGGATAAAACCGCTTTTACTTTATCTGCTGCTTCTTGTAGCAATACAGCCGAAACTACTTTTAGTCCACTGTCATCAATAAGCTGCTTGGCTTCCTGAGCATTAGTACCTTGAAGTCTGACAATAATAGGAATATCAATTTGACCTATGTTTTTGTAAGCGTCAACCACCCCTTGAGCTACTCGGTCACATCTTACTATTCCTCCAAAAATATTGACCAAAATAGCTTTTACACCTCTATCTTTCATAATAATTCTAAAGGCCTGCTCAACCCTTGCCGCATCGGCAGTACCGCCTACATCTAAGAAGTTGGCAGGATTTCCACCAGCTTGTTTGATGATATCCATGGTGGCCATAGCTAAACCAGCTCCATTGACCATACATCCCACATTACCATCAAATTTGACAAAGTTTAAGCCATATTCACCTGCTTCCACTTCGGTAGCATCCTCTTCCCTTTTATCACGCAATGCAGCGTAATCCTTGTGGCGGAACAAAGCGTTACCGTCCAAAGCTACTTTAGAGTCAACGGCTAAAATTTTATCGTCAGATGTTTTCAACACAGGATTTATTTCAAATAAAGAAGCGTCAATACCATCATAGGCCGCATAGAGGGCAGATACGAATTTGGTCATTTCTTTAAATGCAGTGCCACTAAGGCCTAAGTTGAAGGCAATTTTCCGACATTGGAATGGAAGTAGTCCAACCTTAGGATCAACTTCTTCAGTAAAAATAAGATGAGGAGTTTTTTCGGCCACTTCTTCTATATCCATACCACCTTCGGTAGAATACATAATCATGTTTCTACCAGTTGAACGATTTAAAAGTACTGACATGTAAAATTCGGACGTTTCACTTTCTCCAGGGTAATAGACGTCTTCTGCTATCAATACTTGGTGTACTGTTTTTCCTTCCGCTGATGTTTGCGGTGTCACCAGTTGCATACCTAATATAGAGTCAGAAATAGTAGATATTTCTTCTATAGATTTGGCTAGCTTAACACCCCCACCTTTTCCACGACCTCCGGCATGAACTTGGGCTTTAACAACCCACCATGAGGTGCCTGTTTCTTTATTTAGTGTTTTAGCTGCTTCAACAGCTTCTTCAGGAGTGCTAGCAACGATTCCGCGCTGAATGCGCACGCCAAAACTATTGAGTATTTCTTTTCCTTGATATTCGTGTAGATTCATTGTCGTAATAGTTAGTCAGACAAAAGTATAGTAATGTTTGGAATTATGAAATATTACTCCATCATTATTTAGTAATTTTGTGCCGTTTTAACGAGACAATTTATGAGGTTTATTTTTGTCATTAGTGTTTTAGTGCCTTTATTGCTTGTCGCACAAACTAAGGAGTATTCCATTATTCGAGTTAGTCAAGCTCCGGTGATTGATGGTAATATTCAAGATGACTATTGGAAAGACGTTTCTTCCGCAGGTCAGTTTCTTAGTTATATTCCCGTTAGTGGTACACCCATTAGCCAATCACTAAACACGCAGTGGAAAGCAGTGTATGATAATCAAGCCATATATTTTGCCATCTACATGTACGACAGCCATCCTGATAGCATCATGACACAATGGTGTAAAAGAGATAAAATTTACGGTAGCAATAACGATTATGTATCTTTATATATTAACCCTTACAGAGATGGACAAACGGACTTTTGTTTTAAGTTAACTCCCGATGCTATTCAAGAGGATTTAAAGATTGGTCAGGATTATGAAGACGAAAATTGGGACATGGTTTGGCAGGGCGAAACATCGATGGATGACAAAGGGTGGTATGCTGAATTTAAAATCCCCTACTCAGCCCTTCGTTTTGCCAAATCTGATCTACAAGATTGGAGTTTCAATATTCAAAGGCACGTACGAAGAAGTAGAACGACTTACTCTTGGAATAAATTGGATTTAACTCGTGATGATATTAGTGCTCAAGCTGGAATTATTACAGGGCTAAAAAATATAGAACCTCCTTTGCGGCTTTCTTTTCTTCCTTATGTTTCTTCCTATGCCTCTAACTACGATGATGAAACTAGCGTCAATGTAAATGGTGGATTAGACTTGAAATACGGCATCAATGAAAGTTTTACTCTTGATATGACACTGATTCCTGATTTTGGACAAGTCGGTTTTGACAATAGAGTGTTGAACCTATCCCCTTTTGAAATACAATACGATGAAAAGAGACCTTTCTTTACCGAAGGTACAGAATTGTTTACTAAAAGTGGGTTGTTCTATTCTAGGAGAATAAGCGACAATTTAATCAATGCTTCGAAAGTGACTGGAAAAACAAAAGGCAACTTAGGAATTGGAGTACTGAACGCGGTGGCTAATGAAACGGAAAATCTTCCTTTAAGTAACTACAATATAGTGACCTTGGATCAATCCTTAAACAACAATTCCTATGTGTCGTTAACTAACACCAACGTCAATAGAAAAGCCCATGATAAAGCCAATGTAACAGGCATCACATCTTTGTTAAGAAATCCTTCCAATAGCTATCAGCTGAATACGACATTTAACTGGAGTCATGTTAGGTCTAATGGCGAAACAAACACTGGTTTTGCTTCGAACGTCCTATTATCTAAGATTTCTGGTAAGTTTCAATATTTTATAGAGAATAATATTGAATCCAACACTTACGACCCAAATGATATGGGGTTTTTATACAATAACAATGAGTTGTCATATTTTGGAGGTATCTCATACAAAATTGATAAACCGACCAGTCGGCTGATTGAGTTCAAATCCTATATTAACGCCTCATTAGAGTACTTGTATTCCCCTTATCTTTTCTCTAAATGGGAAATAGAAGGCCGTCAGATATCTACCTTTAAAAACTATTTAACTTGGGGTGTATCCACAGAAATCATCCCTGTTGAAGAAAATGATTTTTTTGAAGCTCGGACTACCTTAGACGATGTGTTCAAAAGATCACCTTACTATGAGCTCCGCACCTTCTTTTCTAGTGATTACAGAAAAAAAATCGCATTGGATGTCAGTTTTGGTGGCGGACGTGCTGACCTCTATGACGAATATGCCTATTTTTTTAGGTTTTCACCCCGGGTCCGCTTCAATCAAAAATTGTTTATGTACTACGTTTTCTCGACCAAGACGACAGAAAATGAATCAGGTTACATTACGAAAGATAATGACACTCCCATTTTCTCCATTCGGAACAAACAGTTTTTCACCAACGTGCTAACTGGTCAATACGTGATGAATAACAAAATGAGTTTTGATTTTAAATTTAGACATCATTGGGAACAAGTTAGAAATTATTCGTTTCATGAACTCGACCAGGATGGGTATTTAACGACAAGCTCATTCATGGGTAATCAGAACGTTAACTTCAATGCTTGGAATATTGATTTTAGTTTCAACTACTGGTTTGCTCCAGGCAGTGAGTTAAGTGTGGTATGGAAAAATGCCATTCTGAGCGAAGGAAATCAAGTTATTAGTTATTATCGTGATAACTTAGAGGCCTTATTGGATCAACCGCAAGAGAATAGTTTATCTTTGAAGGTGCGATATTATTTGGATTATTTAACGTTTAAGAGAAAGTGATACAACTAAGAAACATTTACAAAAGCTACCATTCTCTGGAAGTGCTTTCGGGTATCGATTTGGAGGTCCAATCGGGTGAAACCATTTCGATTGTAGGACCTTCTGGTGCTGGAAAAACAACGCTTCTTCAAATTATTGGCACTTTAGACCAAGCCGACAAGGGAGATTTGACTATCAACAATACCGCTATTCATGCATTGAAAGACAAAGAATTATCGCGTTTTAGAAATGAATCTATCGGTTTTGTGTTTCAGTTTCACAACTTGTTATCCGAATTTACGGCTCTTGAAAACGTCTGTATTCCTGCTTACATAAAAGGTGTTTCTACTAGCAAAGCTGAACAACAAGCAAAGGACCTACTCCACCAATTGAATCTTAAAGGGAGAGCCCACCATAAGCCCAATCAGCTTTCTGGTGGTGAGCAACAGCGTTTGGCCGTGGCGCGTGCACTCATTAACCAACCATCGGTGCTTTTAGCCGATGAACCCTCAGGTAACTTAGACTCCAAAAATGCTGAGCTACTACACGAAACACTCATTCACCTCAATAAAGAACGAGGTCAAACGTGCTTGATAGTCACGCACAACCTTGAACTGGCTGATATGGCCGACAGAAAACTATGCTTGGTAGACGGTCAATTCACTACATAATTTCAGGCAATTAAAACAATCATTTTTTAGCTTATATTTGCACTTTGATGGAATTTCTGTACCCTCAATTCTTGTTTGCTCTAGCTGCTGTAGCTATCCCCATTATTATCCATTTATTTAATTTCAGAAAATACAAAACCGTGCCTTTTAGCAACGTGGCATTTCTGAAGTCGGTCAAAGAAAAAACCAAGTCCCAATCGCAGCTTAAACACATACTCATATTACTTTCTAGGATACTAACCATCTGTTTTATTGTGTTGGCTTTTTCGCAACCCTTTCTGCCTTTAGACCAAAGTCAACAAAACGTTAAAAAACAAGCCGTCAGTGTTTACATTGACAATTCTTTTAGCATGGACGCCGAAAATGAATCTGGACGGCTGTTGCAAACGGCTCAACAACAAGCTCAAGCCATCTTCGAGGCCTATTCGGACAATGACGAACTCTATTTTATCGATAATCGCTCTCAGCCCATCCATCAACGAGCTCTCTCCAAAGAGCAAATTATAAACGAGATAAATAACATAGATAGCCACTCTGAAACGCCCAGCTTAAACCAATTATTCAAACGACAAAAACACACCTTAGAAAGCAGTACTGCCGACAAAAAAGATATCTACATCATTTCTGATTTCCAAAAAAGCATCGCTAATTTGTCCATTGAACCCGCCGATTCACTTTATGCCATACGATTGATTCCCGTCAATCCTTACCAAAAGGGAAATGTTTACATAGACACTTGTTGGCTCACAAACCCCAACCCTCAAAAACAAGCCAACATTCAACTCATGGCACGACTTAAGGGATTCAATATCAGCGAACGCGATATAAGCATAACCCTTACTGTCAATGGGCAACAAAAAGCCATAACCAACACCAATTTGGTCGATGAATCGTTGGTGTCTTTAAACTTCAATGTGGAAGAAGACGGTTGGCACAATGGCACTTTGAGTTTACAGGACTACCCCATTACTTTCGATGATGAATACCACATTAGTTTTGAAGTCAAACCACAATTGACCGTTCAGCATATTTTTCAAGATAAGCCCCATCCTTCTCTAAAAAAATTGTTTGACAAAGACGACTATTTCGACTACACCACACAAAGCGTCAATCAGTTAAATTATACGCGTATTGATCAAAGTCAATTTATCATTTTGGACGGACTAAAGGCCATTTCTTCTGGGCTAAGTGAGCAATTGCGTCAAGGTATTAGAAATGGGCAAAGCGTCCTCCTTTTACCTTCCTCAGAAATTGATTTTGATAGCTACCAACAATTCTGCTCTTCTTTGTCCTTGGACTATTATGAATCCTTGGTTTCCTCTGCCAATGAGTTAGGAGATATCGATTTTGAACATGTTCTTTTTGACGGTGTCTTTGAAAGCCAAGATGACAGAATCAATTTCCCAAAAGTTGAGGCCTACTTTCGATTAAGCCGTTTGAATAAAACCAACGGACAGTCTGTCCTTTCTTTTGTTAATGGAGATAGTTTTATCAAAGCATTTTCTGTCAATCAAGGGTTGGTTTATCTTTCCAGTGTTGGCTTAGACGACTCCTTTAGTAATTTTAGCCAGCATGCTCTTTTCGTCCCGACTCTCTACAACATGGCTTCTTATGCCGGTGGCAAACAACAGTTGGCCTACACCATTGGACAGCAAAGCATTCCTTTTATAGCAAGTGGTTACACCCCTCCTTTTAAGATGAGCCAAGCAGATTTTGAGTTTATCCCAAACCTAAGAGGTAATTCACTATTTGTCGGTGATCAAATCCAGAAAGCTGGACACTTTAGTCTGTTCGATACTCGCAATCAACAACTCGCACAGCTAGCTTTCAACTATGACCGAGCTGAAAGTGATTTAAGCACCTTGCAGAAAGATGATTTAAAAACATTATCTAATAGATATGAAAACATCCGTTTAATCGATCAAAAAACAGAGCAACTGAGTGCCTATTTGGGTCAACTCAATAACGGTAAGCCCTTGTGGATTTACTGTATTTTGTTATCCTTGTTATTTATTATTATTGAAACGCTATTAATTCGACTATTATGAATTTATTATTTCAATCCGTAACCATTATTGATCCACGTTCATCACACCATGAAAAGATAGTAGATGTATTGGTAAAAGATGGTCAAATAGATACCATTAAAGCAGGAATTAAAGAACCAGAAGATTGCCAAATCATAAAAGGTGAAAATCGCTACCTGTCGCCTGGACTTTTTGATATGCAGGTCAATTTTAGAGATCCTGGATTCGACTGGAAAGAAGATTTAAAATCAGGAATAGAGTGTGCTGCCAAAGGGGGCATAACGGGCGTTTTATACATGCCTACTCATTTTCCCATGACCGATCACAAAGTGCAGGTGGAGTATATTGTCAATAGTACCAAAGATGCTTTGGTGGACATTGTTCCATCTGGTACTATTTCCAAACAAAATAAGGGAGAAGAACTGACCGAGATGAGTGACATGAGTCAATCGGGCGCTAAGGCCTTTACCGATGATAGAAACAGTATCCAAAATGCCAATTTAATGAAACTGGCCTTGCAATATGCTCAGCACTTCAATGGGACTATTATGAATCAACCCAACGACCGCACCATTAGCAATAATGGGCTCATGAATGAAGGAGTGACCAGCACTATGTTAGGCCTCAAAGCCATTCCCAGCTTAGCCGAAGAGGTTATGCTGAATAGAGACATAGATCTGTTGCAATATACAGGCGGAAAACTACATGTCAATAGAATATCGACCAAGAAAAGCGTTGAAGCCATACGAGCAGCAAAAAGCAAAGGTCTATCTATTAGTTGCGATGTAGCCATTCACCACCTTATTCTCGACGATGCAGCATGTCAAGAGTTTGATAGTCAATTTAAGGTCTTTCCGCCTCTTCGAACCAAAGACGATATTCATGCTCTGCTAGAAGGCTTAAAAGATGGCACCATTGATGCCATTTGTTCGGATCATTGCCCTGAAGATGTGGAACACAAAGTACGCCCTTTTGAACAAGCCGAATTTGGTATTATTGGCACACAAACCCTCTTTCCTTTGGCTTGTGAGCTAGAAAAAGAATTGGGAATGAATACCCTAATTGAAGTCCTTTGCTACCAACCACGGACGATTTTAGGTTTGCCAACCTTTAGTATTGAAGAAGGACAAAAGGCCAATCTATGTTATTATGAACGTCCTTCTCCTTGGCAATTTGATGAAGACAGCAACGCCTCAAAATCTACTAACTCGCCTTTCATGGGACGTAGCTTGAATACTCAAGTCGTAGGCATCGTTAATGGCCCTCAAAATTCGTTTTAAAAATCAATAGTAAGCCCATCGTAAGCCAATTGAAAGTTTGGTGGTAAAGTGGCATTCATGGCGGCATGGCGGCCCAACAAATGGCTAATGTGTGTGAAATAAACCTGCTTAGCTTGGGTTCGTTGTGCTAAGGAAATGGCTTCCTCTAAAGTAAAATGAGAAAGGTGTTTTTCTAATCTTAAAGCATTCAATATCAGTATTTTACAATCTTTTATCTTAACAAATTGTTCATCTGATATATAATTGGCATCAGTGATGTACACTAAGTCGTTGATGCGGTAGCCAAAGACCGGCATTTTATGGTGCATCAGCTCAATGGATTGAAAGGAAATGTCACCAATTTCAAAAGTAGATTCGGAGTCGATGGTGTTAAAAAACACCTTGGGAACACCGGGGTATTTAAAACTACTAAAGACGTAATGAAATTCTCTTTTCAAGGCCTCCTGAACAGGACTTGAGGCATAGACAGGCATGTCGGTTTTGTACTTAAAATTAAAGGCCCTTACGTCGTCCATGCCAGCTACGTGGTCTTTGTGCTCGTGAGTATATACTAAGGCATCTACTTTCTGAACCTTATTTTGAAGCATCTGTTGGCGAAAATCAGGTCCTGTATCAATGACTGCTGTTGTGCTAGGGCTTTCTATCATCACGGACGACCGCAAGCGTTTATCCTTACTATCAGAAGAAAGACACACTTCGCACCCACAGGCAATGACGGGCACACCTTGTGATGTACCCGTACCCAAAAACGTTAACCTCACGCTGTAAAATTTTTATCAAAAATAAACTTAATATTGTTGTTATTTAACATACTGTTTTTACTTTTGTTAAAACAACCCTCATTATGGAAAAAGCAGTTGTCCTATCTCCGAAACAAAAGGCCCTTCAAATAAATTTGGATGAAACTATTTATGGCACATTTGCTGAAATTGGTGCCGGTCAGGAAGTGGTGCGGCACTTTTTTCGTGCTGGTGGTGCTTCTGGCACCATTGCCAAAACCATGTCGGCCTACGATAAGGACTTTAGCGATGCCATTTATTCTAAAGAAGACGATGGACGTTATGTTTCGCGATCGCGCTTAAAAAAAATGTTGCAACACGAATACGGCTTGATTGAAAGTCGATTGAAGCGTAGCGAACATCCTAACAAGCGCTACTTTGCGTTTGCCAATACCATTGCCACCATCAATTATTCTAAAACGGTGAAAGGTCATGGCTGGATGGGCTGTCGCTTTCAAACTGATGCCGATAAACAATACAATGAGGTGATTGTACACCTTCGCCTCAACGATTCGGATGCCAAACTTCAACAAGAAACGATTGGCGTAATGGGTGCTAATCTCATTTATGCTTGTTATTACCAGAATCAAGAGCCCAAACAGTTTATCAAATCTTTGTACGACAACCTCTCTAGGGACAATGTCGAACTGGATATGATTCACATGGAAGGGCCCGATTTTCAAGGGGTAGATAATCGCTTATTGAGTTTAATTTTGGTGAAGGAAGGCATGACCGATGCCGTTATTTTCGGCCCTGATGGCAAGAACCAACAGCCATCCGATATTCTTTACAAGAAGAATATATTGACTATTCGCGGAAGTTTTAGACCCGTAACAAAGGTCAATCTGGACATGATGGAGAATGGCTACAACACCTTCATTCAAGAGAATAGAGTGAAAAAGGAAAAAGTGCAACTGTTGTTTGAAATTACGCTCAACAATTTGAGGATGGAAGGCGATATTGATGAAAAAGACTTTTTAGATCGGGCCGATATTTTATGTTCCTTGGGTCATACCGTACTGATTTCCAATTATAAAAAATACTATAAGCTCATTGACTATTTTTCTAATTACACCAAAGCCCGCATGGGGCTCATCATTGGGGTTAATAACCTATTGGAAATATTTGATGACAAATACTATCGCAACCTCAATGGCGGTATTATGGAGGCCTTTGGTATATTGTTTACCAGAGACTTAAAAATATACCTTTACCCCTATCAGGCCGATGCCGATGCCGAATTGCTCAACAGCAAAAATATTCCCATCCATCGCCGTCTGCGTCCCTTGTACGACTACCTGTTGAAAAACGGACGCATCAAAGACTTAGCCTACAACCCTGATGTATTGCACATTTTTTCTAGAGATATCTTACAAAAGATAAAAAAGAAAAAAGACGGCTGGCAAGAAGGAGTACCAGAAGGCGTGAGCGAAATTATTTTGGACAAAAAACTGTTTGGTGCTAAATAAAATTACTTTTAGCCAATTTTTACGATTTGCCATTGAGATAGCTTGCCGCGACGCTGTATGCTTAGCAAATATACCCCATTAGGCTCCTTGGACAAATCTACTTTTGTAATGTGCTGATTGACGGTTTTTTCCATCACAAAACGACCTTGCTCATCGTGTAGTTGAAAGCTAATTGTTTCATCTGTTTCCATTTCTGAAAATTCCAAATTGACATAGTAGCGTGTTGGGTTTGGGTAGATGCTAACCATTTCATCGCTGTAGGAGGTGGTTTGCGAAGAATCCGTTTGGCGTGCAGAACCATCATCTGGTGAGGATGAGTTTAGCACAATAACCTTTCTTTGGGTTCGATTGCCGGCGTCGTCGTATTCAATCGAAAGATTTGATTGGGCCATAGTGAGGCAACTCATGCCAACACCTAGTAGTAATAATCCTATTTTTTTCATAGTATAAAGTTTTAACTAATTTAATAAATATTGCTCAAAGAGAAAAGGGTCAGAAATACATGCCTAAGCTGTAAATCAATAATATGTCCGACTCTTGAATGTCATTGTAGGCATTTTCATAATAGGGTCCCTTATCGACTAGACCTCCAATACCTAATTGACCACTGAATTTGCGCCCAAGACGAAAGACATAAGAAGGACCGACTATACTCTGCACATAGCTATCCCCCCAGCCCTGATGCCAGTAGTTTATGGCTAACGACGAACTAGTAATATCAGGTTTAATATGGTAGTGGAAGGAAGCCCCATAAGACCTAATACCTACTCCCACACTCAGTCCTATATTTTTTGATATAAGGTGTTCAAAGTCCATACCTATCAGACCACCGCCACCTTGAAGAATACCAATAGTTAGTTTCGTTAACTCATGCCTACTTTGATTAGATTGAGGGTAACAAAGATGTAGTGAAAAGTACGTAAATAGTAGTAAAACAATTTTTTTCATAGTTTAAGTAGTAAATGTTAATAT
>CAXDOW010000014.1:0-29305 GCA_963991165.1 uncultured Flavobacteriales bacterium
GATATAGATATAGTATTAATGGGATTATAACAATGAATAAATCAAATACTAAAATTGAAATTATTTCTTTTGACATTTTTAAATATATTTTTTAGGTTGATTAAGTTTAATTCATTTGGTAATAAATAAAGTACTAACGCGGCTGACATTGCAAAGAAAAAGCTCACTAAACCGTGTGTTATTAAAATAGTAAAATGGAATAAGAGACCAAATAGGAGTAAATATATTTTGGTTTTCTTATTATTAATAAAAATAGCAGAGGATAGTAAAAACTCAAATACAAGAGTACCCCAAGTTATCAATGATACCACAAATGCATTTGAAAGGAAAAATTTATAGATAGGTCTAATTATTTTGTTTATACCAAAATATTCATGTGTTAACCAATAATATGTAGCAATTCCATTAAGCCATTCATCAATAGGTATCTTACCTACAAAAGCATGAAAATAAATTGCACATACTTGGATTTTTATTAATGTCAAAAATATTTTTGCAATTAATGACCTTACAGAATTATATTCGTAATTGTTTTCCTTCCAATGATTTAATCTTCTATCTGTTAAGGTAATTGGTATGATAAGAAAAGTTAATATTGAAGAAACATGGTCTCCTCCGTCTATTAAGCTACTTGCACTAAAAAATGAATACGTAATATACCAATGTAAAATCCCTGTTACTTGCTGGAAATAACCAGTAATTACAGATACTAAAACTAGTATTGAAATGATTTTAGCTATTATTAAATTGTCATCAAACAAAAAGAAAATATTAAAGTTTTGCCAAGAGCCTAAACTATCGATAATAGCTGTGTTTATCAATATATCTATTGGGTTAAAAATAATAGTTAGGAGTGTTCCTATTGCTAATAAAGTTCTAGCTAATCCAATAAGATTTGTCCAATAAAATTCTATCTTCATCGTACATATACTTTTTTAAGTTTAAATGGTAGATTAACTTTAGAATTTTCCCAAGCCCAAGGTAATCGCTTTGAACTATATATTACATATTCACCTCTTTCTAATAAAGGATTAGCAAAGTAATTTGTAATAGTATCACTTGTTGAGATATCTTTACTCAAGTCTTCAACTTTAACATTTCTGAATTCCTTCCATTTTTCTCCTTTTTTCATGTTAGAGATGATTTCAGACAATTCAGCACTAATTCTCCTTTTATGTCTTTTTATTCCGAACAAATCTTTAAATGAGAGCGATGTCGTACTATTTATATATTCTAGATTCTGTCCATCTGATAACTTGTATAATTTTACCACATTTTCTTTGGGGTTTCTTGTGAAAAAAGCCCATCCTTGTGGAATAAAATCATAAATCCTTTGTGCGTTTGAGTAATTCAAACGCACAGGATTATCTTTATTAGATGCTATAAAAGCAAGATAAGTGATTGAAAATACGGAAACTATATAAATAAGTTTGTAAAATTTAATTTTCATCACTTGGAATAATTGACTGCTATTTCATTAATTAACATTTCTAATTGAAGTGAACTTCCAGCAGGTGAAATTCTACCTGCAACTTTATCTGGTCCATTAGTCCATTTCCAAGCATTAAACCAAACATAGACATTAACTGCACCTGCATAATTAACAGCAACAGCTACTGAAACAGCAGCAACAGCATAAGCAGCGGCAAAAATAAAAGTAGGACTAACAATTGCTAATTCATCTCGATAATTCGATTCAATGTAATCTTTTAATGCTTCAGCATCTAGTGTACCGTCTTGATTTATATAATCATTAATATCTATTTCACTTGCAATTTTCTCACCCAAAAGTAACTCTTCAGCCAACTCAGGCGTTGAATATAAAGACTGCTCTAACATTGCACCACCTTCATTGAGTGCTTGTTCTATTAAGATATGGTCGCCACTTTGAATTTTGCTATTAAATACTGGAAAAAAATCTGGATTCAATTCCTCAATTTTATCTGTCAATATTGTTTCCATTCTTTCCATCTCGTCTGTGGTAGATTTTTGTGCACTTGTACGTGATGCAATCATTTCCTTAACATGATTTAATTTAGAGGATTTTACAGAACCAAAGAAAATTTCCTTATAAAAAGATTTGTTATTATCTCTAGTTGGTTCATTATCATATTGATTACAACTGAAAAATAATACAATAACTGACATAATTAGTGAGAACTTTAGTAAATACTTACGAATTTGTTTCATTTTAATATTTTTTTGAATTATTAAATCTACTTCTCAATTAGTACAAACTTTTTAAAGTGAGTAGTCAAACTTTTCAAAAGTCGCATAAATTAAGGTGGTTAGCTTTTCAATTTGATTATTTCATTTAACCGTTGTGCTGTTTAAGGTTGCTTACACCTAGTAAATATACGCATTTCGTATATCCAACTTTTATGTATTGCGTATATACGTTTGACAGTGTTTTTCTTATAACTCTGTTTATCAGTAAATTATAACGAATATTAATGAGATATCAATTTACCTAATGCGAATGTTATGAGTCGTGCTATTTATGACTTACTATCCGCCTTTGGCGGATTTACTGACTTTTTGTTTTATGTTTTTTTTGATTGCTTTAGTCGCTATTGCTCATACACCTTGTTGGCAAAAGTTGTTTATTCCTCCAATATTGACATTAACCGATAATTAAGATATAGTTTCTCTTTTCCTATCCTTACAGATTTCAAAAATCCTTTTTCTTCTAATTCCATTAAATAATTGCCTACTGTTTTTGCTGTTCCTAGTCCTGCATTAATCAGGTGTTGTCTTTTTGTATATGGAAGTTTATATAGAATCTCTATCAGCTCTTTGGAGTATGCTTTTGGAAGTTGCTTTTTAATTTCTTTGGAAGTTGTTTTCATTGAAGTTAGAATATCTTCTAATCGTTTTATTCCTTTTTTAGAAGTCCATTCAACCATATCCAAGATGTACATTATCCAATTTTCCCAATCTTCATTTTCGGTTACCTGTCTCAATCGTTTATAATATTCGGATTTGTTTTGAATGATGTATTCACTCAAATAAATAGCAGGAATGTCAAGAAGTTTTTCAATTTTTAGATACAACAGGAGTAGTATTCTTCCGGTTCTGCCATTTCCATCAGAAAAAGGGTGTATTGCCTCAAATTGATAGTGTAGTAATGCTAATTTTATTAATGGGTCAAGGGAAGTATCTTCGTTTATAAAAGTCTCTAAATTTTTTAATTTTTCTCTTATAACTTCTTCTCCTGTTGGAGGGGTATAAATTACTTCTCCTTTTGTGTTAGAGAGGTTGGTTCCTGGATTTGTTCTAATTGACAACGTATTTTGTTTTATCCTCTGCATGATTTCAATACAGAGGTTGGTCGTTATAAAAGGTTTTGCTTTTATCTGTTCTAGTCCGTACCAAAGAGCATCTTTATAACTCATGACTTCCTTTGAAGCGAGAGTATCAGATTTTTTATCTGCAACTACGGATTTATACAAGTCGTCATTAGTGGTAATAATGTTTTCAATTTCAGAACTGGCCTTAGCTTCTTGTAAATGAATAGTGTCTAAAAATAATTTTGGATTTGGAAGGTTTGTTATTGCTCCATTTAGTTGAGCTAATGCTCTACTCGCACTAATAGTTTTGCGTAATACTTCTGTACTTTCCAAGTCAATGTTTGGAGGAAGAATGGGTAATTTATTATGTGGTTTATTTCTACTAAAATCGTTCATACAAAATGAAGGTAAGTTTTACTCTCAATTCAAATACGAGTGTAAAAATAATAAAAAATTACCCTTGTTTGTGTGTCGGGTGTAATTTTTGCTTGTGAAAAGATTATTTATTTTGAAGTCTGTTTATCCGATTTCTTCTTTGTTGATTACGGCTCTGTATAAAAAAACGTATGGCTTTCGGAGCACTTTCCTACCAGCCCAGCAAAAAGTTTATTGAAAGCACAGAACTCTCTTAAACTCCTGTCAGCTCTATGTTTTTCATAATTATTTGTTTTTATGTTTGCAACAGTTTGGGTTTGGCTAGTAACGGTTAAGCGAGAACAGTTAAATTTAGCAATAAACTTTGAGAGCGTGCCAAAGTTATTAGCTATACTCAAATATATTGTTGTATGTAGTTAATTTACGCCCTTATTATTTAACACCCATTGTTCTCTGGTGAGTCTCCAAAGTTCTTGTTCAGTAAATTCGGGGTCAACATATTTTGCTGGAGTTGTCTTTATAAATTCACAGCCGGTTTTTTCTTTAATTCTTCTTGAAGCAATGTTTCCTAATGCATTAGCAAAAATTAATTCTTTAAAGCCAAGTGAATTAAAGGCATAATCAAGTATTGGATGTGTTGCTTCAGTCATAAAGCCTTTGTTCCAATGTTTTCTTGCAAGCCAAAATCCTCTGTGTTCTGGCTTACCTGATTTCCAAAGATCAATGCATCCAATCAGTTCGTTTGGTTTGTCTTTTATAAATATACCCCACATCCATCGATCTATACCTTGATTAGGAATTATTTCATTTTTGATGAATTCATAGACTCCATTTTCAGGATAAGGCCATGGAACAAGACTTGAGAGATACCTTATTACATTGTAATCAACGAAGTTTTTTTGATAAGAGTCTGAATCAGAAAGTTTTACCTCTCTAAGTAAAAGGCGTTTGGTTTCAAATACAGGTATCTTATTTAAGTCTTCCATAATTAATTACATATCAACTGTGTAAATATACGCATTTCGTATATCCAACTTTTATGTATTGCGTATATACGTTTGATAGTTTTTTTCTTATGTTCTTGTTTATCAGTAAATTATACTATATTTGAACGAGATATCAATTTACCTAATGCGAATGCCATGAATAATGCTATCAATGACTTACTATCCGACTTTGCAAAAAAATTACATCAGCAACGTTACGCGCCTTCAAGCATAAAGACCTATAAAAATGCCCTTGCCAAATTTTTGGTAGCTTTTCAGCACTATGATTTAGAGCATATATCTGGGCAACAAATCCAAAACTTTATACACAACTTGCAAGTGCAACAACGTATTAGTACTGTCTATCAAAAACAAATTTTAGTAAGCATCACCAAGTTTTATTTGCTTTACTACAACCGAAAGCTAAATTTGTCTGCCTTTTACCCCACACGCCAGTCCAAGCCCCTTCCCAAGTACTTAACGGTTACGGAAGTTAATAGACTCCTTAGACAATGCACCAATCTCAAACACCTGTGTATTCTAAAGGCCTTGTATGGGTGTGGTTTGCGCGTGTCAGAGGTCATTGCACTTAAAGTTGACGATGTGGACCCTTACAACATGCGATTAATGATTCAGTGTGATAAAGGACAAAAAGTTCGCATAGTGCCTTTGCCCAAATCTCTGCTACGAAGTTTAAGGAAGTATGATATTAGTTTTCGACCCACCAATTTCCTTTTTGAAGGGCGTAAAAAACAGACTTATTCTGTTAAAAGCATACAAACTTTTATCAAAAAATACGCCAAAGAGGCCGGAATCACAAAAGTAGTGACCCCCCATATTTTACGCCATTCTTATGCCGCCCATCAATTAGAAAAAGGCCTGGATATACGTCACTTACAAGAAATAATGGGGCATCAGTCTATAAAAACTACCGAACGTTATATTCACATATTGGACCATTCTAAAAATCATATTGCCAATCCTTTGGATCGTATGTCTAAAATTTAAAAATTCCAACTAGAAATGTTAGATTATTTACAAATGCGTGTGTGTTTTCATAAGTCTAGTATTCAACAAAAAACGTGAATGCAATTTTTTATAAAAAATATTACAGTCTCATCAAATGAGACTCCTATTACTTTTCTATGTGAACAATGAATCTTTGAACCTAAGCCATGTTATCGCAAACTTGTTACATTTGTGGTGTGCCAATTAATTACATTCGCTTGAGTAGTCAAATAGACAAGTTGTTAGAGGAAGTTAGACTCTTTAATATAGAAGGGAAGGAGATTTTTAACCAAAAGAATTTTCAGTCATATTCGATTAATAACAACACTTTTTCCAATGGGTTGCATGTGTTATTAGTTAGGTTGGATTCGCACATCATTTACAAAAAAACACCCATTCATTGAAAAACTCACTAACCATCTATATCGACTCTTGGTGCCCCATGTGTGTACGTTTTGGGGTTTTACTCAAGCGTTTGGATGTGTTCAATAAAATAAAACAAGAAGATATTCGATTCTACGAGGGGCAGCTTATCTCCAAAGAAAAAGGATTGAAAGTAATGGCTTCTACGAATCGTCATTCATCGGTTTTTTATGGCTTCGATAGTATCTGGCAAATTGTATTGCGTTTGCCTTTTTTGTGGGTGTTTGTACCCCTTTTCTTTTTACTAAAAGTGAGTAGGATAGGGCACTGGAGTTATAATGAATTAGCTGTAAAACGTCGCATTATTCCCTTGCATTGCCAAGAGGAAGATTGTTCGCCTAATTAGCTTTTTCTGCCTTTTTCATCGCTTTTTCTAGTGCCTTATAGTCTTGGCTGCCAAACAAAACCTTGCGGCCATTGGTCAGCTCTAACTGAAGGCCTTTGTCGCCCTTCACGTTATAGGCCTTGCTCTCAAAGCCAAAACGGATACCCCAACCGCCAAATTCTTTAAGGGGAGAATAGGTTCGTGCTTTATAGCTTTTTATGTCTTCAAAAGGAATGAGTCGTTCGTTAAAGTGAACAGGGAAAAATTGATAGTGTAAGCCCTTTTCACTGACTCTCAATCTCAGTTTCATAAACCAAAACAAAACCGGAAAGCCCAAACCCACCAACAACGAAAAACTAATCACTCCTTCATCGCTAAGGGGATTGCTACCAATAGCATTGCCCATCATCACTTGTTCGTAAATGCCATATATGGAAAAGGCCGGGAAAAATAAAATAACAATCCATAGCCAAGGTTGTCTAAAAAACTGTTCTTCTTTAAAATACGTGTTCATTGAATGTGTGTTTTTGCTATGTTTATATCGGTAGTTGGTAACTGGCAATGTTTATTGTGGCAGACATAAATAGTGGTTTGACCTTCTGTCCATTTGTGTTTTAATAATGGCAACTGACTTTCCTTTGTGCTACCCAAAAATACGCTATTTGGAAAATAGGACTGATATAATTTTTGAGCTGTTTTTTGGGCTTCTTTGCCCACAACAGCCACTTCATAAAATGGCGCTACCTTCTTGAGCAGTAGCATTGCCCAATTGGAATAGCCCGATGGGTAAGAAGAGAATAAGGTTTTTACATTATTCAGTTGAACCTCGGCCATGTTTATATACTCATCCTTGCCCAATAACTGACCTAGCACAAATAGGTTATTTGCCATGGCGGAGGAAGAGGATGGAATGACGTTATCATTAATTTCCATTTTACGAGCTATCAGCGGTTCATCTAAATGAGAAGTAAAATAAAACATACCATTAGTAGAATCATAAAAATGGGTCTTGCAATAGTTGACAAGTTGTTCTGCTTCATGCAACCACTGTTGGTCAAAAGTGGCTTGATAAAGGCCTATGAATGCTTCAATTGTAAAGGCGTAATCTTCCAAAAAGCCGTTGATCGTAGATTGATCATTTTTGTAAGAATGCCACAAGCTACCATCTTTTTTCATTTGGTGTTCTTTGATGAATTGAGCATTTGTTAGAGCCCTTTGCAGGTATTCAGCTTGGTCAAAAGCCATAAAGGCATCTACATAGGCTTTGCACATAAGAGCATTCCAAGAAGTGAGGGATTTGTCATCTAAGCCAGGACGACTACGTTTCTCTCTTTCCGTCCATAATTGACGTTTCCATTGACTCACTTTGTTTTGCAAAGTTGCTAAGTCTATGTCTTGCTTTCGACAAAACTCCTCGTCGGATTGTGTTTTCAGTAGAATATAATGGTCTTCTTCCCAATAGCCCTTTTGGTTAACGTTAAAGTAGGAAGAAAACAGCTCGAAATCGCTATCTAATACCGCTTTCAAATGGTCTTTTGTCCAAGAATAAAACACACCCTCTTTGCCCTCACTATCGGCATCTAAAGCCGAATAAAAAGCACCGCTTTTGTGGCTCCATTCTCGTTCTACAAACGCCAAAGTTTCCTTCACAACCTCTTTGTAAAGAGGTTGTCGATAGGCCAAATAGGCTTCGCTGTATAAACTGACTAATTGGGCATTATCGTACAGCATTTTTTCAAAGTGTGGAACTTTCCACAACATATCGGTGGAATAGCGAGCAAAGCCACCACCTATGTGGTCATATATACCGCCAAAGGCCATCTTTTCTAAAGTCAGTTGTACATATCGCTTTAACGATTCGTCTTTTTTCAGATGAGCGTATCGCATCAAAAATTGGTAGTTGTTTGGAATAGGGAATTTAGGAGCGTAGTTAGGTCCGCCATAATGATGGTCGAATTGTGATTTCCAAACATCCAGCATTTTTTCTAATTCCTGCCACGAAAAATTGGGCTCGGACGAATTGTAACTGATACGTTCTGATTGTTGAATGCCTTGAGCCACTTTTTGGGCATAGTCCACGACCTCTTGCGGACGTTCTTGGTATATGGTAGCCACTTGTTGAATCTGTTCTGTCCACTGTTTTTTAGAAAAATAGGTGCCGCCCCAAATGGGTTGTCCATTAGGCAAAGCGATGCAGTTGAGAGGCCATCCTCCTTGCTGATTCATCAATTGGACAGCATCCATATAAATTTGGTCTATGTCGGGCCGTTCCTCTCGATCGACTTTTATATTAATAAAATGCTCGTTCATTATTTTGGCAACAGCTTTATCTTCGAAGCTTTCTTTTTCCATGACATGACACCAATGACAGGCCGAATACCCAATACTTATGATTATTAGTTTATCTTCTTTCTGAGCTTTGTTCAGTGTTTTTGTATTCCATGGGTGCCAATCGACAGGGTTGTGAGCATGTTGCAATAAATAGGGGCTTGTTTCGTAGATGAGTGCATTGCCATGTGTGGGTGTGTCCATAGTGAATTGTCCGTAACAACAAATAAAACTAAAAATCGCCAAAAAGGAAGTCGTTGCTTTCATCTTACAAAAGTAAGATTATTTAAAGACAGTAAGCGGTGTGGAGGTAATGGTATTACTGGCGTTTCCGCTGCGATCGACAACATAAATATCGAAGGTAGCACTTTGTTCATTACTTCCGTCAGTAATAGCCGTATTAGCTAGAATAACATCAAAAGTTCCTCTGATGGGAATACTGGCATCATTAGGTGCTAACTGCTGAAGGCGGTACTCATAGACAATACCATTTCTATTGTCTTTCAAAAATAAATTTTTGACGTTTGGACTATTTTCTCCTAAGTCTCCATCACCATCTTCATATTTAACGCTAAACGTAATAGGGCCGTCAAATTCTTGGATACTAGAAGGGTTGAGCGAATTGAATTCTAAGACTGGAACGTTCGACAATACTAGCTCGTCATCACCGCCACAGGAAGTAATGCCAATAAGCACTAGAGCTGCCAGTATGATATGTATTATTCTAGAACGAAAGACCATGTAGATTTGTAATAACTTTCATCTTCAGTTTCTGGGTATTCAGCCAGTTGTCCATTTGGGCTGTCTTTGGTATAATAGCGAATAAAATACTGTTGGTTAGTAACAAATGTAGAGGTGTTGAGTGTCAATATAAATGGATAATCAAACTCTTCATTATCCAAACAGGTAGCTGCAAATTCTTGGGCATTTGAAAAATCGTCAATATCCGTGGATATTTTCAAGGTATTGTACAACAAGTTCAGATTGTCTACATTATCATCTTCAACGGAAATGACAACATTGATATCCGTATTTTGAGGTAAGATAAAAGGGGTGTACCATTCGCCATCAACTCTGTTGCTAGTATAATTGGTGTCGTAGTCCACATCAAAAAACGAGGCGTACATAATATTTGGTAGCGAATTGGGTTCGTTGGCGGTATTTCCAAATAAATCGGGAGCACCAGCCATAATCCAATGGCCTATTTGATCGATAGATTCTTGCGGCATAGAAATGCCAATGTTATCCTGAGGCATGCGATCGTTGTCGTTGACAAAGCAACAGTTGGTAATGCGTTCCCACAAAACAGAATTTGCTGTGTCGTATGGAATGACTCTATATTCGAATTCTTCGGCGGCATTGTTCTTTTTTATGGAATGGTAAACCAATGTCGAATAGGTGCTGTTGGGTGTTCTAAAATCTGGTTCAAAACTTCCATCATGACATCCCAACACATTACACTTAGGCTCAAATACTTCGTTGTGGGTGCGGCTCAGAGAGTGGGGGCTAGAATTGTCAACGGGGTTGCCGTCAATGGGGTAGATTACTTCACTGTAAGGGTTGTACGGTTCAGGAACATCGTCGCCACAGCCCCATAGAACGACTCCAAGTGCCACAGCAATAAGAATAAAAAAGTGATGATTCTGTTTCATAATTAATTAAATGCTTCGTTGAGTACGCGTCCACTGAGCTGTCCAGGGATGTCATTGTTAAATCCTAAAATATCGGCAATAGTCGGTACAATGTCTATTGTTTCGCAATCGGCATTAACCGACAAGCTACTATTTACAAAAGTGTCGGTTTGGTGTCCTAACATCATACAGAATACCTCTCTACTCATATCATCACCAGTATGGTCGGTTCCTTCTCTTCCGTAGTCATCGACGACACCATTACTTTCTAAATTTCTGCCGTGTTCAGGGGCAGCTATTAAAATGGTATTCTCCATTCCTGGCGTATTTTGAATGGTTTGCCATAAGTGAGAAAGGGCATAATCGGCACGTTTGAGATTGTTCAAATAGGACGTAGTATCGTCATGAGCTGCATCTACATCTTGCATATTTACGACCAGTAATTCAGGTTGAAATTCTTTAATAATTTCTTCTGCAAAGTAAATGGTGTACATATCGCCATTGTAAATATCGGGGCCTAGAGCCCATGGATCTTCCAATTGACCTGAAACTGCTTTATTGAAGTTTTCTTGTATGAAGGATTCTAAAAGTTGTTTGTCTTCGGCCGTATTGACAACACCACTATTACTGGCAAAGTTCTTGCTGAAATTATTATCGCAAAACCCTCTAAGAGAGCGTATGGGGTCGGATTGGCTATTTAGAGGTGAATTACCTGATGTGTAAATAGAATTGTATCCTGAGTAGATAAAACTTAAAGGTTGAATGTGATTGGCACCGTAATTAGCACCATAGTTTGGGTCGGTGCTGTAATTGAGTTGAGGATAGGGGCCTAAGGAATTGGAAACCCACCAAGCGTTAAGAGCACTCATTGAAGGCGAATTGTGTTTTCTGTACAACTCGAAAACGGTGGGGTATTGCGGATTGGCATTGATGTTGAGGTTTGTGTCAGTGTAAACCCCCGTCATTAAAGTAGCATGACCATTATAGTGGCCAGTGGGCCCGTTCTTCATTTTCATATTAGAAAACAAAGTGCCTTGTTGTTGAAGGGTTTGCCCAGATGGAGACCCTAATGCACTTCCCACATCCACGCCATTTAAATTTTCCACCCCACCATTGAAGGTATACGGCATTAGGTTTCCGTAGGTACCATTGGCGAATTTATGGGATTCCAAACTTCTTACTCCACCAGCAAATAAACACAACACTACGTGGTTGGCTTTTCTAGTGCCAGTGGCAGCGAAGAGTCGTCCTGATGGTAAAATGTAGGGAGCAATAATACTTGCTCCAGCCGTCAAACCTGCTTTTTTGATAAATGAGCGTCTTTTCATTCTAGTAATATCTGTATTCGTTAGATGTCATCATGGAGAAATAAATCATTTCTGCGTCGATAATCGTATTGTCCATAATGAGTTCTGTCATGTGCCATTTTTCAAATGCGTTGGGCGTTCTGTTGTAGAGCTTTTCGTATGCTTCAACCACAAAAGATTCAACACTTTCTCTAGAAACGCGCAGTAAATTAGGAATGTCACTGCTTTCATCCAAAATGAATTTTTTGATAATTAGCTCAATGACTAATGATTTATCACCAAATGATTTGTAGGAGGTGATAATTTCTTCGAGTTGATTTTGGGGAATATTTGAACCATACAAATCGTTGTAAGCAATAGACACAAATTCAATATCCGTTTTTAAGCGATTTTTGTCGGCATCGCTTTGTTGAACTTCTACATTGTCAACCTCAAAAAGAAAATAAGGGTCATCGTTTGAGCAGGACGATAAAACTAAGACGGCAAGGCAGAAAAATGTATAAATAGCTGTTTTCATTCTATTCCTAAAAATTCATCAGTGGTTAATATTCTTTTTTGTAATTTTTGATAGTCTTTGTCAATTTTGAAAGACTGAATTAATTCACTTATCTCAGAAGTAGTTGGATCTCTAAATAACAGTTTATTGAAGACACTCACAATTTGCCCTTCATAATATCCATTATATGCGAAAAAGTGTGTGTTGAAATCATTTTTACTATCGCCATTTTGTTTGAAGCAAATGCTTTGCTCTCCATCTACCATTATGATGCCGTTTTCCAATTCAAACTCAGTGGGGTAACGGTGTAAAAAGTTTTGATAGATAGAAACCACGTAGTTAAAACTTCCCATGTTGATTTCATCATATAATTCATTATCGACGCATCGGTGGTGAATATCTACCACATTTGCAACTCCAGAGCGTAAGTCGGTGGCAGAAGCGATTAATAGATACAATTCGTCTAAAATAGTTTCAAATTCTTCAACAACAAAGGGATTCGTTTCGTTAGCTAACAAACTTTCATAAACGTTTATGTAGTCGTTTCGGAGTTGAACGGTGTCTACGCCATTCAGATAATCTTGTCTAAACACTCTGTATAAATTATCAAAATACTCTTCTTTGTTTTGAATAATACCGACGAGTTGTTCTCTACTGTCAAGACTGATTTCTTGACCCAATATGGTGTTGGCATCATTAAATTCGTTAGTGTTAGGTTCTCTTCCGAGTAAACTGATATACAACTTGTTGATATAGTTCTCTTTTATTACCCTCTCAATAGTGTAGTCGGGCGGAGCTACGTTATCGCCAACGATGATGGGTTCATCTTTGGAACAAGCCATCAGAACCAACAAACAGAAGAAAATAGAGATTCTCAAACTCGTAGTTTTTAGTTCAAACGTTTAAAATTAGTAAAAAAGTGCGGTATAGTTTCAATTCCTTTTAAAAAATTGAAAATTCCATAATGTTCGTTTGGTGAGTGAATGGCGTCGCTATCTAAGCCAAAACCCATTAATATAGATTTTACGTTAAGCTCTTTTTCAAATAGAGAAACTATAGGGATACTTCCTCCGCTTCTTACAGGAACAGGTTTTTTACCATATGTAGCTTCCATGGCTTGGCTGGCAGCAAGGTAGGCGGGACTATCTGTTGGTGCGACATAGGGCTCTCCACCATGGTGTGGGCGTACTTTGACACTAACACTATTTGGAGCTATCTTGGTAAAATGTTCTTGGAATAATGTGGTTATTTCTGCGTCGGTTTGGTTTGGAACAAGACGCATAGAAATTTTGGCAAAGGCCTTTGAGGCGATGACTGTTTTGGCTCCTTCGCCAGTGTAGCCACCCCAAATGCCGTTGACGTCTAGTGTGGGACGAATACCTGTTCTTTCCATGGTGGTATAGCCATTTTCACCATGAACATCGGATAAGTTCAATGCTTTTTTATAGTTCTCCAAAGAAAAGGGGGCTCTTGCCATGTCTTCTCTTTCACTGGATGAAAGCTCTACAACATTGTCATAAAAACCAGGAATACTGATGCGATTTGTTTCATCTTTCAATGAGGCAATCATTTCACACAAAATATTGATGGGATTAGCAACAGCGCCTCCGTACAAGCCAGAGTGTAAATCTCGATTGGGGCCTGTCACTTCTACTTCAAGGTAGCTCAACCCTTTGAGTCCAGTGGTGATTGAGGGTGTATCATTGGCAATGATGCCAGTGTCAGATATCAAAATGGCATCGCAGGCCAATCGTTCTTTGTGTTCTTTTACGAAGTCCCCCAAATTGTCTGAGCCAACTTCTTCTTCTCCCTCAATCATAAATTTGACATTGCATGATAAGGTATTAGTTGCCATCATTAACTCAAACGCTTTGATGTGCATATACATTTGCCCTTTGTCGTCGCATGCTCCTCGAGCAAAAATAGCCCCTTGTGGATGGATATCTGTTGTTTTTATTATTGGTTCGAATGGACCACTTTCCCATAACTCCAAAGGGTCGGCGGGTTGTACATCGTAATGTCCGTAAACTAAAACAGTTGGCCATTGAGGGTCAATAATTTTTTCACCATAAACGATAGGGTATCCTGGAGTTTGACAAATTTCGACTTTGTCTGCACCAGCTTTTTCTAAATGGGATTTTACCACCTCAGCACATCGATGTACGTCTTGGCTATAAGAAGGGTCGGCACTTATGGATGGTATGCGTAATAAATCCATTAGTTCGTCAATAAATCGATCTTGGTGTTCTTGAATGTAATTTTTAATGTGTTCCATAGTTAAATTAAAATTTTTCCAGTCATTTCTTTGGGAATATTTAGTCCCAAAAGGGTTAATATAGTAGGGGCAATATCGCCCAATGTTCCGTCTTTTATACTTGAATAGCTGGTGTTAAGTAAAAAGCATGGTACAGGATTATTAGTGTGAGCTGTATGAGGGCTACCATCAGAATTGATGACGCAATCGGCGTTGCCATGATCGGCAATAATTAATACCGCATAGCCACCTTGTGTGGCGGCTTCTGTCACTTCTTTAACACATTGGTCCACGGTTTCTACGGCTTTGATGATGGCCTTTAAATTACCAGTGTGACCCACCATGTCTGGATTGGCGAAATTGAGACACATAAAATGGGCAGTTTGTTGTGTTAACTCAGGTATTATAGTTTTGACTATTTCGGGAGCACTCATTTCGGGCTGAACATCGTAGGTGGCTACTTTTGGAGAGTCTATCATGAGTCGTTTTTCACCTTTTAACGTGCTTTCTTCGCCGCCAGAAAAGAAAAAGGTGACATGTGGATATTTCTCAGTTTCTGCAATGCGAAGCTGTGTTAGACCATGCTTTGATATCACTTGGCCTAATGTGTTTTGAAGGCTTTCATTTTCAAACAGGACAGAAACGTTTTTAAAGCGTTTATCATACTCCGTCATAGTGGTGTAATGCACCTTGAGGGGGTGCATTTCAAATGAAGGCATATGATTTTGTGTTAGAACAGTGGTTATTTGTCGGCATCTGTCGGTGCGAAAATTAAAACATATCACAGCATCTCCATTTTGAATAGTAGCTATGGGTTGACCGTTTTGGCTGGCTACAATGGGGAGTATAAATTCATCCGTAATGCCTTCATCATAAGACGCTTGTATGGATTCAATAAGATTAGAGGAGTGAGTTCCTTTAGCATGAACTAATAGGTCGTAAGCCACTTTTATTCGTTCCCAACGCTGATCTCTGTCCATAGCGTAGTAGCGACCGCAAATGCTAGCAATCTTAGCGCCATGTAGGTTCTCTTCTAATGTTTTGATAAAGCCAATGCCGTCATTAGGGTTGGTGTCTCTTCCATCGGTAAAAGCATGAACAAAAACAGATTTAACCCCCTCAATTTTTGCTAGTCGACATATCTCATACAAGTGCTGACAATGAGAATGAATGCCACCATCAGATAGAAGTCCCATAATGTGTAGGGGCTTGTTGTTTTCTATGGCATATTGAAACGATGCTTTTAAATGTGGCCTATCTTTGAGCGTGTTTTTTTCACACGCATTATTTATTTTAGCTAAGTTTTGATAAACTACCCGACCCGCTCCAATAGTTAGATGACCAACTTCAGAATTACCCATCTGTCCGTCAGGTAAACCAACGTACTTGCCATCGGTCCTTAGCTCGCCGTTTGGAACGGTATCATATAAGGAGTCAATGAAAGGAGTATGGGCTTGAAAAATAGCATTGGAATGGTCTAATCGACCATGTCCCCATCCATCCAAAATCATTAACAGTACCTTGTTGTTTTGCATCTTTGCAAAGATACGCCCTTTAATGACATTCTAAAATAGGACGCTCTATCTATACCAATTTCGATAGACGGAACGCTTTGAAAACCAAAGTAGAAAAAGTCCTATCACAATAACGAAAAAAGGCATTGTAATGGTTTTGATTAACCCATATACTTCTATCGATCTTGTAAAAAATACATTGAGCACCATTTGTGGGACGATGGCACAAATAGAAACCAAAAAGGCCATGTATGACCAATTTTTTTGCAATAAAAGTCCAAGTGATCCTAGCAGCCCACTTATTACAGCGATACCAAAAATTCCGTAAGTCCAAGCGGAAAATTCAGCATATAAGGCACGTTCCTCTTCGGATAATTCAGTAGTTGCCATTGTGGACATGTAGAGGTGGCCAAAAAAAGATAGCAATCCAATACAGTTCCAAATAAGAAAGAAGGTGGACGCCATCCAATACCACAGGGGTGATTTATTTTTCGTGCTTCTAGAAATTTAGTGAATTAATAAGTTAAACATTTTATGGATAATACAATTTATCCAATTCCCTTAATTCTTTGATAGGGATTGAATACGATTGGTTATGAAGGTTGTACTCTATTTTAGCTTGTAAGTCCTTAGAGGTCCAATTTTCTTCCGACTTGATGCCACTAATAAGGAGTGTATCACCTCTTTGATAAGTTGTGGGAAGAATGGAAAAATGAAGTTTGTAATTATGGGCATATACATCAGTTACCTGAAAAGTTGAGTGCTCAGATGGAGCTACCAGTTTGAAGGAGTAATTAGTGCCAGAACCAGACTCTTTTAATCCACCAACCCAATGTTGATAAGTTGAAGAAATTAGAAAGTTTGGAGGGTTGCAACTAAACAAACAAAGACAAATAATCAAGTAGTTTTTCATATTTCAAGTATAGTCAAATTAAATGTAAAAAAATCTTATTTAAAATTAGTCTAAATAAAAACAATGTTATATGTTTGCGGTCATGAATTAACAAATAAATAAAATGAATTTAAAGTTACCAATTTTTTCACTTTTCTTGACAATTACAGTTCTTTCTCATGCTCAAAATACAGCAGAGAATATTTTGAGTTCTAATAAAGGAATCGTTTTAGGGGGTTATGCTCAAATTGACGGAAATTTTAATTTGGATGATGATAACAAAATGAATTCCAACGGAAAGCTTGACGTTCATCGGTTTGTTACATTTTTGGGTTACAAGTTTAATGATCGTATCACTTTCGTTTCTGAAATTGAATATGAACACGTTGTTGAGTTGTATGTTGAACAAGCATTTTTGGATTACAAGATAAAGGATAACATGAGCGTTCAGGCCGGTTTGATGTTAATTCCAATGGGGATTCAAAATTTGTATCATGAGCCCCCAACATACAATGGTGTTGAAAGAACGAATGTTGATAAATACATTATTCCTACCACATGGAGAGAGATTGGTGTTGGCTTGAATGGTCGTCTAGATGAACAGTCCATCAATTATCAGTTTATGGTTGTTAATGGACCACTCGGTTACGATAATGGAACAGCCAATTTTACGGGTAAAAATGGCATTAGAAGCGGCCGTCAGAAAGGAGCGGAAGTCATTGTTTCCGACTTTGATGTAGCTGGTAGAGTATCTTACTTTGGCATGCTAGGATGGAACTTTGGGGCTTCGTTTTATAATGGAAAATCGGAGACATCTGAATTTGAAGCTGATTCAACCCAAGTGGGTATTACTATGATGGGAATTGATGCGCGCTACAATAATGGCCCCTTTCAGGCAAGAGGGCAATACACTTTGGCTAATTTAGAAAATACCGCAGAATATAATGCCAAAACCAGTAGCGATGTGGGGTCTAAATTATTGGGATATTACATAGAAGCAGGTTATAATATTTTGAATAGAAAATCAGACAATGATCTAATCGCTTTTGCTCGATATGAAAATTACAATACGCACGAAGAAACCGATGGTATTACTACTAATCTTGCCTATGATCGAGTGGACAGAACAGTAGGGTTGACCTACAAGTTAAATAAAGGAGCTGCTTTCAAGGCAGATTATCAATTAAGGAGTAATGAAGCATCCTCCAAAGAAACAAAACACTTTAACCTTGGCGTTGCTGTTTGGTTTTAATAATGTTAAAATTGGTTGTAGATATGATTAAATCAATAGCAAAACAAAGAGTCACTCCCGTTATAATGGCGGGAGTTCTCCTCTGTTTGTACGTGTTACCATCTTCAGTGTTAGCTCAGTGGAACCCTTCTAACAAAACACTAGCCAAGGCCCAGAATACCATTGACCAATTTTTTGATGAAGACATCGTCAAATCGTCCATTAATTTGAATAGTAACTACTATGAGATTATTCATTTAGATAGTGTGGTTGGCTACGCTTGTCTCCAACAAGCACCCAGTAAGCACGATAATTTTGATTTTTTAGCGATTTATTCACCTCAAATGGAGCTCATCAAACTAAGGGTATTGACATACCGTGAAAATTATGGCGGTGAAATTGCAAACAAACGTTGGCTCAAGCAATTTTTGAATCGACAAGTAGACGATATTCAAGCTATTTCAGGAGCGACTATTTCGGTTGAATCCATGAAATTGGCTGTTACTTCACTCACACAAAAAATGAAAAACTGGCAGAAAAGCCAATTGTAAACAGAACAGATGACTTTTAAGCTATATCAATTGCCAAAGCCATTGCGATTAAGCTTATCCTTCTTTTTGATTGCCCTTTCTTTTGGTTATTTTTCTGGGCTTGATATGCTTAAACAAACAACGGATTTTAATTCCGCTGGTATCGAGCAAAATATTCTTGGTAATGAATTTGATGAAGCTGCTGAAGAGTTACATTTCAAAATGTCGGATCGGGAATTACATGCTATTATCCATAGTCATGTGATAAGCATTTCAATGATTTTATTGGTTTTGTCATCTTTTTTATATTTCTCAAGTTGGTCCTCGCGGTTTAAATTGTTTTTAATGGTAGAGCCATTTATATCTTTGGTGGTCACCTTCGGTGGCTTGTGGTTGCTTTGGCTTGGTTTTACATGGGTTAAATATGTCATAATGGTGTCAGGCATACTGATGCATTTATCCATTATTTTGATGATAGTTATTGCATTAAAAGAATTGGTGATAGGAAAGCCCTAAGATTGACGAAAAAATTTCATTGGAACTACCAACATGCCAAAACAACTGCCGTTGTTTTTATTTAAATTTTTATGATGAATTTTGTGAGCCCTTCTAATGGCTTTAAAGTATTTTATACGGGTGTTTCTAAGCCACTTTATGCGTTGATGAATGAATACCTCATGGACAATAAAATAGGCCAGCCCATATAAGGTAATTCCAATTCCAACTAGCAAAAAGTAAGACCCAAGTATCATGAAAGCAGCTCCAGGGATAGCGAAAATGAGAAAAAAGGCATCGTTTTTTTCAAACTTTTTATGTTTTTCAACCTGATGATGGTCGCGGTGTAATGACCATAAAAAACCGTGCATAATATATTTGTGAGTCGCCCAAGCTACAAGCTCCATTATCCAAAAAGTACTAGTAACAATAAGAATACTTACCCACCAATTCATTGTACAAAGTTAAGCAATTAAGGCATTTTTATGAAGGTAGTACTTGCTTTCAAGAACTTTGTTGAGGCATATTTTAAACCAAGGAGTATATTTTTCAGGTGAAGCTTCTATATCATCTAATAATTCCTCGGTTTGAATGTATTTGTAGTCGCATACCTCTTGGGAGTCACAGGACGGTTTGTCATCAGAAAATCCCAAAAAAACATGATCTAATTCATTTTCAATTAATCCATTGTCAAAGTGGGCTTTATATAAAAAGCTAAACGAAAATGTTAAATCGGTAGTAAGCCCCATTTCTTCTTTCAAACGTCGTCTAGCAGCATCAATAGTTTCTTCTCCAATCATTGGATGACTGCAAGCTGTATTGCTCCACAATCCAGGGGTGTGATATTTTTCTAGTGCTCTTTTTTGAATGAGCATTTTTCCTTCCGAATTAAAAATAAATACAGAAAGGGCCCTGTGTAGAAGGCCTTTTTTATGTGCTTCTAATTTCTCCATGTGGCCTATGGGTTTGTCTTTATTATCAACGAGTATTACTTCTGTCTTCATATTAAAGTTGATTAAAAATGGGTTTTATAAATGATTGTAATGGTTCGGTTTGATTGTCGATATGTTGTATTATCATTTCTTTATCAGAGTCAATATGAGATCGGTATGCCAAAAAAAAAGGGCTATTTATCTGAACGCAATACCTTAAAAAACGGAGCTCTATGTTATTAGGATTTTGACTAATAGCTTTTTCGAGCATCGTTTTGCCTGTTTTAAAATAGCGCCATTTTTCAGACGGATTATAGGCAAATTTCCCTAACAACATATTGGCTATTGCATGATATGAATATGCCAAAACATTGGTGTTTAGATCGCTGTTTTCGGTAAGGTTATATAATCTTTGGCATACAGAGCTTTCTTGATGGGCGGTAACGTATAGTTGACGCCACTGATCAATATCGCTAGATTGTGAGAAGGTATTGTCAAAAATAAATAATAAGAAAGTTAAAAGAATCACTTTCATATTAAGTTCAATTGATTTTTTATCATTGATTGAGCCATGAGAGCCAATTTATCAGAATTTGGAATTCTCACTCTTTCTTCCATAATTCGTGATGCCGGTAAAGATTTTATTTTTCTGAACAAATTATAATAATAGATATAAGCCAAATAGACACCACCTCTGGAGCTAAATGGCAATTGTTTGATACCATCTAATGCTTCTTTAAAGTCAATTTGGATGTCGGCTTCTATTTTTGATTTATCATCGTGGCTAAAGTTGAGCATATTTACACCAGGGAAATAGGTTCTGCCAAGAGCGTTGAAGTCGCTATTTGCATCTCTCAAAAAATTCACTTTTTGAAATGCCGATCCTAGACTCATCGCACTTGGTTTTAGTGTTTCATATAAGTCTTCCTTACCGTTTACAAATACTTTTAGACACATTAGGCCGACTACTTCAGCGGAGCCCAAAATATATTTATTGTATTTGTCGGAGTCGTAAGACTGTTCTTCATCTAAGTCCATTTCCATACTATCTAAAAACGTATTGATAAGGTGCCATTCGATATTGTAATCGTTTACTACCTTTTGAAAACTATTTAGAATGGGATTCAAACTAATTTTTTTCTCAATGGATTCAATAGTGTCTTGCTTAAATTTTTTGAATAAGTAGTGTTTGTCGTAGTCATGAAAAGTATCGACAATCTCATCGGCAAAGCGAACAAACCCATAAATTCCGTATATAGGGTTGTGCAACTTTTTATCTAAAGCTTTGATGCCAAAACTAAAACTGGTGCTGTAAGCAACGGTCGTTAGTTTGCTGCATTTGTTAGATACAGCGTCAAAAAGATGTTTCATAATGATAGAAGGTTAGTATCTACTATATGCTTGGCGACCACCTGCCCTGAAATGATGGAAGGGGGGACGCCTGGCCCTGGAACGGTAAGCTGACCAGTGTAGAATAAGTTAGATAATTTCTTGTTAATGATTTTAGGTTTTAAATTTGCCGTTTGGGCTAAGGTGTTGGCCAATCCGTAGGCGTTGCCTTTGTAAGCGTTGTAGTCCTCAACAAAGTCGTTAACACAGTAGCTTCTTTTAAATTCTATGGCCTCTTCAATGGGTTGATTAGTATATTTTTCTAATCGTTTGAGCATAATGTTGAAATATTTTTCTCGTAGTTCTTGAGAATCTTTCAAGCCAGGGGCAATAGGCATTAGAAAAAATAAATTCTCTTTTCCTTTAGGGGCAACTTCTGGGTCGGTTTTAGAAGGACAACACACATAGAAAAGAGGTTGTTTAGGCCATTGAGGATTAGTATAAATTTCTTCTGTATGTTGCTCAATGTCTTCGTCAAAAAATAAGTTGTGATGAATGAGGCGATTAATCGGTTTGTTAACTCCAACATAGAATAATAAGCTAGACGGAGAAAACGTTCTTTTTTCCCAATAAGAGGGCTTGTAGTTACTGTATTCCTTAGGAAGGATTTTACCATCGATATGGCTGTAGTCCGCCGAGCCTACTAACACATCTGTTTCAAAAAGTCGTTTGTTGGTTTTTATGGCGTCAATTTTTCGATTTTTGATGCGAACGGATTGAACATCTTCGTCAGTAAAAATTTGAACACCTTGCTCTAAACAGAGTTGTTTAAACCCTTCAATTACTTTTCCAAAACCACCCATGGGATAAAAAGTGCCTTTTTTGATGCCAGAATACGTCATCAAACTATACAGCGCAGGAGTTTGGCTGGGGGCTGTTCCCAAAAATAATACTGGAAATTCAAGTAATGATTTTAAATAGGGATTTTTGAAATATTTGGCCACATGATTTCGATAGGATGTGAACACTTGAAGTCTAAATACATTAAGAAAAATTTCGGGTTTGCATACTTCAGTTAAAGAAAGGCCTGGCTCATAGACCAATTGGTTAATGCCAATATTATATTTGTATTCCGCTTCTTTCATAAAGGCATTTAGCTTTTTTGAAGAGCCACTTTCTAAGCGTTCAAAGAGATCACAAACAGATTGCCAGTCGGACGAAATTTCTAAAGTGTTGTCTTGGTCGAAAATGATTTGAAAACCTGGGTCGAGTTGTACCAAATCAAAATAATCGCTGGGTTTTTTACCAAATTGATGGAAAAATTTTTCAAACACATCGGCCATCCAGTACCAACTAGGTCCCATGTCAAAAACAAAACCGTTACTTTCAAATTGGCGGGCCCTTCCACCAACCGAACTATTTTTTTCGAAAATAGTCACATCGTGGCCATCTTTAGCCAAAAAAGCTGCGGAACTCAACCCAGAAAATCCACTTCCAATGACAGATACTTTACCCATATTTTATGATTTTACGAATTCATAAAATTCGTTTCTTGTTTTGTTGGATTCAATGAACTCTCCAGTGAGTTTGGATGTTTTCATCATAGTTCCTTTGTGTCCTACACCTCGGCATTGGACGCAATTATGAGTCGCTTCAATCATCACGGCCACGCCCTTGTTGCTTTCGACAATTCTGCTGATGGCATCATGAATTCGGACGGTAAGGTTTTCTTGAATAGCACCTCGTCGGGAATAATGTTCTACGATTCGATTGAGCTTACTTAAACCAATTATTTTGTGATTGATTTTGGGAATGTAGGCAATGTGTGCTTTTCCCATGATGGCCTGATGATGATGAGAACACATGGAAATGACAGGAATATTTCCTTCAAAAATAATGCCATCGTAGTCATCGTTAGGGAAAGTAGTGATTTTTGGAAAGGGATTGTAGCGACCTGCCCATAAATCATTAACGTAGGCCTTAGCCACTCTCCTGGGAGTTTCTTTAGAGTTGGGGTCGTTTTTCCAGTCACACCCCAAAGCGTCTAAAAATTCACCAAACTTAACAGCTGCTTTATTAATCATAATTTCTTTTTCCTCTGCACTTAAAGCTCCTCCTATGTTGATGCCATCGGCAAAACCAATATTTTTCAATTCCGGGTTGAGTTCAATGATGTGAGCTGTATTTTCTGAAGGATTAGTTTCCATAATATTCTACGAAGTTATTTTCTGTTTCGTATAATTTTACACTGTGAAGATGGCAGGTTGAAGTTTTGATTTCTGGTTCCAGCTGTTCGTAAATTTTAACAGCAATATTTTCTGCTGTTGTGATGACATCTTTCATAAAATCTACTTCTAAATTCAAATTTCGATGATCCATTTTATCGACTACTTTGTCTTTAACGATATCGCTTAGTTTTTTTAAGTCAATAACATAGCCAGTTTCTGGGTCGATGCTTCCCTCTACCGTTACAAACAAAATGTAATTGTGTCCGTGCCAGTTCTTGTTAGAGCATTTTCCAAAAGTATGTTCGTTCTTTTCATCAGACCATGTTGGGTTAAATAAACGGTGGGCAGCATTGAAACGTTCGCGACGGATAACTCTTACTTTTTTCATTTTGTATAAAATTACGACTCCAAAATTATACAAAATGTATTAGATTTGCAAGAAAAATGAAAGTATTACTTATTGGAGCTTCTAGCGACATTGCCAAAAGCGTATTAAATTTAGGTCATTCCTCAGTAGAGTTTATTCAATTCACCTCTCATCCAACGGAACCTAATCAACAGCTTATTGACGTGCAAGACGAAACGACTTTTCCGCAAGTGGAAGGAGAAATTAATGGATTAGTCTATTTTCCAGGTTCAATCAACCTACGGCCTTTTTCTAATCTTAAGCTGTCTGATTTTCAATCAGATTACGATATTAATGTGTTGGGATTAATTAAAATTCTTAAACATTACCATAAGCAACTCGCTCAAGATTCATCGGTTGTTTTACTCAGTTCAGTGGTGGCATCCGTTGGTATGCCTTTTCATGCCTCAATAACAATGTGTAAGTCGGCTATTGAAGGACTAACTCGTGCTTTAGCTGCTGAATGGTCGCCCAAAGTTAGGGTCAATTGCGTGGCACCTTCCGTTGTGCAAACTAAACTATCGGTTCGTCTTTTTAGAACAGATTCTCAGGTTGAACAAATGAATGCGCGCCATCCCATGCAGAGGGTTGGACAACCTCATGACATCGCCCAAGCTATTGATTTTTTGCTCTCGGATAAATCGGCATGGATGACTGGCCAAGTGTTACATGTGGACGGAGGATTATCTACCATAAAAAAATAATCATTGATGTACTCCTATTTGTGGCGTCATAAATATCGATTAATGTTTTTGACCATATTGGTCTTTGCTTATTGTCTTTTTCGATTGTTCAATGCGACCATATTTTTTGATTCTGAACGTATCATTAGTGAGTTAGAGTTGTCTCAAGACGTTGTTCAAATAATAGATGACAACAATCTAGTATTTTTGGGGATGTCTTTTAACGACAGTTTGTCTTATGATGACTTACAAAAGGTAAATCAATATCACAAAAACTTAAAATCATCGAAGTATGTTAAACGGGTGTTTAGCATTATTAACGACCGACAAATCATTAATGCTGGTTTATTTCCTATTTCAAAAAGGGTTTTGAATCTTACCTCTGAAGAAACGTTTACCGCCTCTTTTTCATCTCTACAAAACCGCCCTAGCAATTTTGTTTCTGAAGACGGAAAAAAATTACTTTTTCTAGTTGAGAAAGAAGCGGGAACAAGCAAAGTCGACAATGAGCTGTTTATCGACTCATTATATGAGACCACGATAAGTCCAAATTTGAATGACGTTTTTGTTAGTGGTCGATTGCCCAGTGAATTGTATTTTTCAAAGAAAGTTGTTGAAGAATTCATTTTACTAACACTCATTAGCGGTACCTTATGTTTTATTTTTCTGATGTTAATTACTAGAAATGTAGCACTTGTAACGCTCACCGTGTTAAGTGTTATTGCAAGTATTGTCATTACTTTGGGTATTTCACAGATTGTTTTTGGAGGAATAGAGTTGGTAATGATTGTAACACCAGCAATTTTATTTATTGTTTGCCTGTCAGACATCATGCACTTGACCAACAAACAAGAAAAACGTTCTCATCAAACAGCCAAGGCCTTTTTTGATCAACGAATGGAAATAGTGGGAAAAGCTGTTGCACTTACTTCCATTACCACCGCAATGAGTTTCTTAACGTTTTTGGCCAATGACATTCTTCCTATTTTACGTTTTGGTATCATTACTTCTCTTGGTGTAGTGATTACACTGTTTATTGCCAAGTTGGTGTATTCCATAAGTGTGGAAAAAGGATTTAACCATAGCACTACATTTGATGGAATAGATCAATTTATTCACCGATTTATTTTGTTTTTAAAAAGAGGACAGAAACAAATTGGTTTTCATGTAGTCATGTGTTTGGCACTTATTCTTGGTTTGAATGGTGCGCTTAATGTGACGATTGATAACTACCTCACGGATGAAATTAATAAAAAGTCATTTATGTATGGTCAGACGGCTTTCATCGATCACTATTTTGGTGGAATAAAGCCATTGTCAATTTACGTTGATAAACAAGATATTGTAGATGTTGACCAATTAAACATGATTGAGGATACCTTATTGAACTTGGATTTTACGGTGGACTTTTCTAATGCTAATTCGACTACTTCTTTGTTAAATAGTATGGGCTTTAGTAATGACGCCCTTTCTGAAAAATATTTTTTCAGTTGTAGAACATCTGATGAAGGGTCTTTGTTAACATTAGATAAGTTAAATCGGTTGGAACAATCGTTTCCGTCTATACAATTTGACTATTCTGGGGCGGGCTATTTATTTGATTTGCTAGCCAACGACCTAACTAGGCAACTCATTTATGGATTGCTAATCGCTATTTTATCTATTGGACTTATTTTCTTTTTCATCAATCGCTTCAACATCAATTATTTTGTCATTGCAATTATTCCAAATTTAGCTCCTATTTTGGTGTGTGTTGGTGTGTTGCACAGTTTTGGATTTTATTTTAGCTTATCTAATGCCTTTATATTTACCATTGTTTTTGGTTTAATTGTCGATGATTCTATTCATGTTATTAGTGCTTACACTAATCACATTAAAAGGGGTCTTAGTCAATCTGAAGCTATGAGCCTTGTCTTAACTAAAACGGGGTCGGCTGTTATAAAAACAACATTCATCATTATTTTTTGCCTATTGCCGTTGATGTTTTCGGAGTTTAAATCAGTCTCTCAGTTGTCGCTCATTACCATCATCAGTGCCATCATAGCTGTCTTTTTTGATTTAGTTTATTTACCACTAATCATCAAGCGACTAACCTAAAAATGATACATCCATTATGGCCTTTTTAAATAGTGACCAAAGACTATCCGGGAGTTCATTAAGTTTAAACAACTGATAGGTCTCGTTTTCGTGATTTAATAGAATGGGGCTAGGGAAAGTTGAACTGTAATAAAACCAATAATTATCCTGCTGATAAGTGTCTTGTTTAAAGAAAATGGGATCCGAAATGTGAATATTCGTTTCTTCCATAGTTTCTCTGACTGTAGCATGTATGGGTTTTTCATCTGCTTTAATTTTTCCAATAATTGGAGTCCAAATATTGGGAAAGAAAGGGTTTGTTTTTTTTCGTTTTAGAAGAAGAACTTGCTTATTGATAAATATAAAATGGACACAGTATTTCATTTTTGTATTTTTGGGCAAAACCAGCTTTTGCGCTGATCGGATGTTAGTTGACTTACTACTTGATTGCCTTGTAAGTCGATTGATTTGCCATACACTTTCAAACTAAAACGGGACTGATTGAAAGGATTCTTAAAATCGTTGAGTTCAGCCCCTCCAGTTCGATAGCTTGTTTGCATAATTTCTTTGGTGTTAAGTATCAATCGTTTTATACTACGTTTGGATAATTGACCCCATTTTTTTTCAGGATGAATTTTGGTAGCGTATAGAGCTTCTGACTTTATATAGTTTCCTACTCCTGGAAAGTAAGTCTGATTCATTAGGGTTGAACAAATACTTTTTTTAGAACTAATTTTTTTTGACAAAAAAGACAGGTGAGCTTCAAAATCATACCGTTCGTTAAGTAAATCGAATTGAGGTATGTGCTTCAAGTCAAATTCATCCGTCGACAAGATTCTCATTTTACCAAACTTTCTAACATCTTTAAAAAATAAATCGCCAGAACTGCTAGAAACTCTAAAATGACAATGTTTTTCGTTTTGGTGACTCCACCCTCCCGTCATTCCTAGATGAAAATTGAACAAACGATTTTTGTTTAAAGGAATGAAAAGGTTTTTGCCAACGGTAAAACAGGCAGAAAAAGAAGTCGGATGATACGTTCTTAATGTATGGAAAATAGAATGGTATTTCTGTTCGTAGTATTCAGTCAGCATGTTGAAATTAAAGTTGACTGAATCTTTGAAAAAAGAATTATAGTAATCGGATGCTATTTTTACTTCTGGACCTTCAGGCATTATGGTAAGACGACCAATACTTCGTTTCTTCTATTGAGTAGTTTGTAGGGTGAGTCGTAGACTAACAACTCGAACTCTTCGGTATGAGTAATTTGGTGTTTTTTTAGAGTGTGTATTAATTGCTCTTTTTTTCTTTGCACTTTTTCTGAATTGGCATATCCTGAAAAGCGCAATGTTGCTACTGTTCGTTGTTCTAAACTTATGATTTCAATACTGTTGTTGGTTGGTTCGGGAAGAGTCGATTTATCATACCGTTTGGGCATTAGGAACATCATCTCTTTATTTTCAGAAGAAATTTTCATGTTTACAGGGGATGTCATGCCAATCTGTTCTTGCCTATCATTACCTCCAAAAATATAGTTGGCTAACACTCTAAATGATGAATTGTCTCCCGAACCTTTGGCGTAATAACTAGCATATAATGCCTTTGGATAGACTCTTATTTCAACCGAGTCAATCGTTTTTATCAGACTGTAATTAGTGTCATAACTCACTTTAAATGCCAAAAAAGTTAATATTGAAAGACATCCTAAGCATATGATTGTGATTTTTTTCATTGCTTGAGGTAAGTCGTAATTTGCTGGTCGAGTGGCGATACATTACTTCCAAAATGAGCCAGTAAACTTCCATCTTTCCCAATAAGAAACTTATTAAAATTCCAGCTTACTGAGTAATTATCTTTTTTGTTGAGGTTTTTGTCCGTTAGCCAAGCGTACAGTGGGTGTTTTTCCTTTCCCTTGACTTTAGTTTTTTCAGTAAGGATAAATTCGATGTTGTATTTATTTTGACAAAACGATTGAATTGCTTGAGCACCACCTGGCTCTTGAAAGCCAAATTGATTGCAAGGCACTCCAATGATTGTTAAATTGGGGTACGACTTGTGAAGAGTTTGTAAGTCGCTATATTGTTTTGTGAAGCCACAAAATGAAGCGACATTGACAACAAGTACGTAACGATCTTTAAAATCAGATAAATTTATGTTTTCTCCATCAATACTAGTAATTGCGAGCTCATAAAACGTTTGCGAGTGGCTGGTAATCGTAAGAGTAGAAGTCATAATTAAGAAAAGGTATTTTAACATAGTTTTTTAAAAAAATGGGGGAGTAAATAACTCCCCCTTAAAATCTACAATAAATTCAATTATTTGGTCAAGTTGTATCGTTTGATGGCCTGACCATTAGAATAGACATCAATAAGCAATTTCTCTTTGGCATTTCTGTTGATTTTTTCTCCTAGAATGTTCAAGGTGTAAAGGTAGATTGCTTCTTTAGCGTCGAAGGTGTTAATTGAAGCTGGTTCAGATTCAGGAACCAACACCATGTCAATCACATGAACTACACCATTATCAGTGGGGATATCAGCCAAAACCACTGTTGACATGTCTATCATTA
>CAXDOW010000015.1:0-29203 GCA_963991165.1 uncultured Flavobacteriales bacterium
ATTTATGTTAGTTGAATAAGAACCAACAAACCATTCAACCCATGAATAATAGTTTTCTTTTCCGCTGTCTCGTCCATTGAATGAAAATGAAACTCTAAGAGGGTTGGATCGGTTTTTATCAGAGTATTTAAAAAATTGATGTTTTATGCAGTATCTATTGTTTATGTCGGAAAAGCTAACTGAGTTTACTAAATCGGCACTATAAAGAGAAACATCTCTGAATATTATTTTTGATTTATTAACCCAGTAAGCATTGTTGAAACTTGGATTTTTTTCAAAAAACCAAGTTGAGAACATTAAATTCCAGTTTGCTTGTAATCGAATGTCTGAGGGCAATTCTGGAAATTGAAGCTTTGTTAGTTTCTCTAAGGTTTCTCTAAGTAATTTATATGGATTTCCTGTAGGAATTTTTTCAAATATTTTGTCGAAAGCTGTTAATTCTTCATCAGAAATCCACTCTAAAGTCATAGGGTTCTTTTCTCTTATTGGTGCAAAATTCTGATTTCCTAACACATAGTCTGCGTTTTGCTTGAAAAACTGTTTGTCTTCATCTATCCAATTAGGGTAGTATTTTCCACCTTTGGACCATGGGTTGTTTTCCATAATTATTGTTTTTTTAAGTTCAAATTTTCAGGAAAAATAGGATTACTCTATAATGGGACAATCCTATTTCATAGTTTATTTTGTCTTTCCAATGGTTAGTCCTACAATCCCTCCCATTATGGCCGAAGAGATAGTAGCTACCAGAACGTCGGTAATGAAATGCTCTAAATCCAATGACCTAGAAGAAAACATGTAAAAATTCATACTCGTACTGTACAAAAATCCAATAATTAGACCTGCCAATGCGCCTGTTCCAAAGGTGCTAATTGTAGCCCATCTTGTGTAAACAAGGGAAAAAACGGACACATAAAATAGACATCCGAAAAAGATGAATACTAACGGATTATTACACTCTTCAGAAGGTGGGTATAAATTGGTAAATAGAATTCCGTAAAACAACCATCCAAGAAGAAAATAGGCAATTGTACCTGTGAGTGTGGAAAGTAAAAATGATTTGTAATTCATGATTTTAAGTTATTGGTTATGTCCAAATATATAAATTATTTTTTATTGCTCTTTTTTTTCTTGTGGTTGCCTCTAAATCGCCGGTTATTTTTCTTTATATCTCTGATAGTGTAGTTAGGGGCGGGTTCGTAGTTGGGTGGCAAGGGTGTTTTTTCGATGGTTTTTTCGATGAGGTCTTCTATTTGTTTAAACTTTCTACACTGTTGGGCATTAATGTAGGTGATGGCTTCTCCTTTTCGGTCGGCTCGGGCTGTTCGTCCTATTCTATGAACATAATCTTCGGCATCATTTGGCACTTCAAAATTGATGACTAGTTCAATACCTTTGATGTCAATTCCTCGTGAGAGAATATCGGTAGCGACTAACATCTTTACGTTTTTGTTTTTGAAGTCTAGCAGTACTTTTTCTCGTTCGTTTTGCTCTAAGTCTGAGTGAATGTCTTTGGCAGGTAGGCCTGCTTTATTGAGACCACGCGTTAATTCTTTAACGCTTTTTTTGGTGGAACAGAAGATTAGTACATGATTCAGTTGCTTTCCTTTGAGGATGTCTTTAGTCAATTCTATTTTTTGATGATCATGTACCATATAGGCCTTTTGTGTAATGCCTTGAGCTGGTTTGGAAATATTTAAACTAATGGTATGTGGTTGGACTAAGATTTCATGGGCCAGTTTTCTAATTTTTGGAGGCATGGTGGCTGAAAACATGAGGTTTTGTCGTTGTTTAGGCAGTTTTTTGACAATGCTCATAATGTCTTCATAAAAGCCCATGTCTAACATTCGGTCGGCTTCATCTAAAATGAGGTGTTTTACTCCTGAGGCATCAAAGTAGTTAAATTTCATATGAGCTAACAATCTGCCAGGAGTACAGACAATAATATCCGAACCATTTTTTATAGCATGTTTTTGTGCGTCGAAATCTGAGCCGGTTCCACCGCCGTAAATAGCAAAAGACGAGGCCTTTGTAAAATAGCTAAACCCTTCAATTTGGCGATCTATCTGTGTCGCTAACTCCCGCGTTGGTGCGATGATGATGGTGTTGATTTTTTTGGATGTATGGTCGCAAAGTTTGTGTAATATGGGTAACACAAAGGCAGCGGTTTTTCCTGTACCTGTTTGAGCACATGCAATAATGTCTTTATTATCGAGAATGAGAGGAATGGCTTGTTGTTGGATAGGAGTGGGGGTGGAAAAGCCCATCATTTCTAGTCCTTCGTTGAGCTGTGTGTTGAAATTAAAATCGCTGAATGTAGTCATTGTCGTTGTCTTATGGCTTCGTAAAGTATCACTCCTGTTGAAACGGAAACATTTAATGATTCAATAGTGCCAACAAGAGGAATTTTAGTTTTGAAATGACATAGTTTAAGATATTCATTAGAAATTCCATCTTCTTCTGAACCCATTATTATGGCCGTAGGAATTTGGTAATCGATGTCATAAATTAATTGATCTGTTTTTTCGGTGCACCCGACAATTTGTAATCCGCTTTTTCTTAAAAAGTCAATGGTCGCTTTTAAATTGAATTCTCTACATATTGGTACGCTAGCTAGTGCACCAGCAGAGGTTTTCATGGCATCGCCGTTGATGGCAGCTCGCCCTTTTTCTGGAACAATTATGGCATGGACACCACTGCATTCAGCTGTTCTTACGATGGCTCCAAAATTGCGAACGTCAGTAATGCGGTCGAGGACTAGTATCAAGGGTGTTTTTCCCTCTTCAAACAGCTGTGGAATAATATTTTCTGTTCGATGAAATAAGATGGGCGAAATAAATGCAAATACCCCTTGATGATTTTTACGTGTTAGTCGGTTTAACTTTTCTAAAGGGACGTGTTTGTAGTTTATACGGTGTGACTTTACTAAGTCCCACAACTCTAGAAAGGTGTCGCCCTTCAAACCCTTTTGAATAAACAAGGTGTCTATCTCTTTATTAGAGTGAATGGCCTCAATTATGGGGCGTATGCCAAATATGCCGTTCTCGAATTTAGTGATTTTCATCTACTTGTGGCTTGTCTATCTGAGGGATATCAAAGTTTATTGACGTCTTTCCGCTTGAAAGTTTAATAATATCCTTGTCCACTTTTTTAAATTCTTGCGATGATTTGTTGTAGTGGTTGACAACTGTACTTAAAGTATTGCCTATTTTCTCGTGATACGTTTTGTATGCGTTAAGGTGATTAGACAATTTTTCTAAATTTTGTTGAATATCAGCAATAGATCGTTCAACTTTTAAGTTGTGGAGTGCTTTTACAGTTATTTGTAACATGGGAAATAAACTCATGGGCGAAACAATCATTACTTTTTTAGTGTAAGCATAAGATACCAAGTCTTTGGAGTTTATTTTGAGTGATCCGACTCTACTATTCAACAAATCTTGATAGAGTCCATCGGCAGGAATGAACATATACGCATAATCAGTTGTTTTTTCAGAGGGCTTTATATACTTGGAAGTTTCATCGATTCGTCCTTTTATATCTTCTTTGAATTTTTTTTCTAGTGTGTCAATTTCATTGGCATCGCTACTTTCTATCATTTTGTTGTAGTTGTCCAAAGAAAACTTGGCATCAATGGGAATGATGTAATCACCTACTTTTACAATGGCATCGACAAGGTCTCCGTTGTTAAAGGAATATTGCATGCTAAAAAGTTCTGGAGGTAACACATTAGACAATAAATTTTCCAATTGTATTTCTCCCAAAATTCCTCGTTGTTTTTGATTACTTAATATTTTTTCGAGCGTTTTCATTTGGTTGGCAAAGTTTAACACTTGCTCGTTAGTGCCTTTTATTTTTTCTAGTTCTTGAGTAACTTGAGTAATCACTTTTTTAGAGTCTGAAAATTGTTTTTGCATATCATTTTTAGAGTCTTTGTGAAACGCATTAATCTCTTTGTTGATATGACGTAGTTTTTCATCGATTTCTTGTCGACTTTTTTCGGCGTTTTGGCTGACTTCTTTTCTAATTTCTTGTATTTGCTGGGTTAAATTCCCACTGACTTGAAGAAGGTCTTTAGAATTATTATCTTTCTTTCGGTTCATGAGTATTAATAGAACAGCCAGAATTAATACTAATAATGAGATAATTGCTATTTCCATACAGTGAGCTAAGTTAGTGTTATTTGTTTAAGATAAGGACTTTTGTGTTTAACTTTACGTTAGCAAATAGTTCGATGATATCTTTATTTTTCATACGAATGCAGCCATGAGATGCAGGTCGTCCAATTTTTCCTTCCTCCGAAGTACCATGAATATAGATATATCGTTGATAGGAGTCAACGTCTCCCCCAAAATTAATACCTTTCTCGTGCCCACTCAACCATAATATTCTTGAAGTTATGTCGTCGGTTTTAGAAGATGTCGTGTCAGTATATATGGTTGCAATTTGTCCGTAATATAGTCGTCCTATCATACGACCAAACATAGGTGTGTTTTGTCCATGCTTTTCTTTGACAAAATGCAAGCCCAAAGGTGTTTTTTCACTTCCTTTTAAATTCCCAACCCCTTTTTTTCCGGTTGAAACGGGATATTCTTTTATAATAATGTTGTTTTTGATGTGATAGAGTCGTTGCTGTTTTACGCTAACGTAAAGTATTTCTTCAAAAATCTCACCTTTTTTTTCAGTGCAATAGGTATTGACTAGCTCAATGACAGGATCATTGGAAATTGAAAAAAATAGCATAAAAACTAGAATTAAATGACCCATTGTATGGCGTTTTTGCCGAGTTGATGGAGAATGGCATTAGTTTTTGAAAAATGGCGACACCCAAAGAAACCGTGATGAGCTGAGAATGGTGAGGGGTGTGCAGCGGTAAGAATAAAATGGTTGTCCTTGTTGATTAAAGACGATTTGTTTTTAGCAAAATTGCCCCACAACAAAAAGATTAAATTTTCTTTTTCACTGGACAAGAGTTTAATCACACCATCCGTAAACTCTTCCCACCCTTTATGTTGGTGGGAGCCAGCTTCATTGGCGCGAACGGTCAATGTAGCATTGAGCATAAGTATTCCTTGTTTGGCCCAGTGTTCTAAGTTGCCTGATTGGGGAATGTCAAGCCCTAAGTCTGCGTGCATTTCTTTAAAAATATTTTTGAGTGAAGGGGGTGTGGGTATACCATCAGATACAGAGAAGCAAAGGCCATTGGCTTGTTGGTATCCATGGTAAGGATCTTGACCAATAATGACTATTTGGACCTTATCAAAAGGACATAAATCAAATGCAGAAAAAATCTTATTGCCAGGTGGATAAACTCTACATTTTTTCTTTTCCTCCTTTAGAAATTGCTTAAGAGAAACAAAGGAGGGCATTTGAAAAAAAGGGTCTAGTTTTTTTTTCCAGCTTTTTTCTATTTTAACCGTACTATGTGACACGTCTCAAAGTTAGTCTATCGTCACAACTTTTTCAAAATAAAAACGTTATTTTTGTACGTGTAATTTTTATTGTTCATAGAATGCTAAAATCCTTCGTTTTTTCACTTTTGCTTTTGCTTTCTGTTTTGTGTCTTTCGTCGTGTGGCGTTTCTGAGCCATGCCCAAACTATTCACAATCATCAGCAACTTCAAAGTTACCTGCTTAATGAATTGGATTGCTATTACAGAGCCAAGTCATTTAAATAATATTGTTTCAGATTCTTTTGAGCATTTGGTTTTTGTATTTAAGCATAGCACTCGATGCTCAATTAGCAAGGTAGTCCTAAGTCGTTTTGAACGGAACTTTAAACACACTTATGGCAAACCTTATTTGTTGGATTTGTTATCCTTTAGAGATTTGTCTAACCAACTAGCGGAGTATTATGGGGTAATTCATGAATCGCCTCAATTACTAATTATCAAAGAAGGAAGATGTGTTGAACATGCTTCTCACAATGCAATAAACACCTTGACTTTTAATATCATTTAAAACATGTCACAAACAATTCAAAAGAAACCAAAATGGCTGAGGGTAAAGCTACCCACTGGTAAAAACTACAAGCATGTAAGAAAACTGGTTTCCGATAACAACCTACATACCATTTGCGAAAGCGGAAACTGCCCAAACATGGGAGAGTGTTGGGGAGAGGGAACGGCCACGTTTATGATTCTGGGCAATATCTGCACCCGCTCTTGTGGTTTTTGTTCTGTTGCCACTGGAAGGCCTTTGCCAGTAGATTGGGAAGAGCCCGAAAAAGTAGCCAATTCAGTTAAACTAATGGGTGTTAAGCATTGTGTCATTACGTCTGTAGATAGAGATGAATTGTCTGATGGCGGATCCAAACTATGGGTTGAAACGGTTAAGGCCGTCCGAAGAAAAAGTCCTGGAACAACCATGGAGACCTTAATTCCTGATTTTAAGGGTATTGAAGAACAAGTGCAACGGATAATTGACGTTGCTCCTGAAATTGTTTCGCACAATATTGAAACGGTGCGACGACTGACCAAAGAAGTTCGTATTCAAGCCAAATACGATAGAAGTTTGGCTGTTCTCCAACAATTAAAAGAGGGAGGCATGCGCACCAAATCGGGAATTATGTTGGGCCTTGGGGAAACCGAGGAAGAAGTCATTGAAACTATGAATGATTTACGATCAGTAGGTGTAGATATTATGACTATTGGTCAATACTTGCAACCTACACCCAAACATTTACCAGTCAAAGAATTTATCACTCCGGAGCAATTTGACAAGCTCAAAACCATTGGCTTAGCTAAAGGATTCCGTTTTGTTGAAAGTTCGCCTCTAGTAAGGTCTTCTTACAGAGCCGAGAAACATATGGGTTAAAATTTTATTAACTCAATATATAGTTTATAAAAAAATTGTAAATTTATACCTTCTAAAATTTGTTAAAAATGAAACGCATTATTATCTTATCCATATCAGTCATCGCAGTATCTTTGACGATGTTAAATGTTGCTTCTACTAGCAATCAAACTTATATCTCTGTCAATGATAGAGAAAGTAGTCCATCTTACTCTGCCAAAGGAGCTATGGAATATTTGTACCGTCTGAAAGCCAATTCAGAAGGTGTTATTCCTGTTGAAGCTGTTATGGAAGCTCGCAACGCTGTAAACGCTCGCCGTGCTCAGCGACAGTCTGCTCCCAACACAACCTTATTGTGGCAAGAATTAGGTCCCGATAATGTAGGAGGTAGAACTCGTGCCATACTCATAGACAAGGATAACCCAAACATTATTTATGCTGGAGGTGTTTCGGGTGGATTGTGGAAGTCGACTAATTCTGGTGCTAGCTGGAATATTATTGATGGGACAGATCAACTTGAATTTTCTGGTGTGGTTAGCATTTGTCAAACCACCAATGGCGACATTTATTTTGGAACTGGTGAAGGCACTACAGCCAATTTGAGTGGTACCTCCAATGGTTCCACTGCATTCATTGGTGGAGGTATTTACAAGTCAACGGATGGCGGTTCGACTTTTGAACAATTGCCATCAACGGCACCTTCAAATTTTATTTCAACTAATTTTGCATTTTCTTCTGTTACTGAACTTGCAGTACACAATACGGATCCTAATACCATTTATGCCGCTACTGCAGGTGGTTTAAAACTAACAACTGATGGTGGAACCACTTGGACTACAGAGGCAAGTGGAGAATTTTTTGATGTTGAAGTTGCCTCAGATGGTGCGGTCTATGCTTCTAAGTATAATACTGTTTCCTATTCAATGGATGGTACGGCAGGAAGTTTTTCTAATATGCCATCTGTTCCCTTAACTTTTGGTGGTGCAAATGGTGGCCGTATCGAGTTGGCTGTTTCACCATCTGACCCCAATTACATCTATGCTGTTTATTCCAATCAGTGGGGCTTAGGTCGCTACAAAGGTATTTACCGATCGACTGACAAGGGCGATAATTGGGAGTTGATACTTCCAGGATGGCAGGGTAATACGCCACCAGTTTATAACATTTTTAACGAGCAGCCCAACTATTCCATGGCTTTAGCTGTCGATCCTTCCAATAAAAATAGAATTATAGTTGGTGGATTAGATCTTTGGTCTTTTGAATACGGAGTGGGTGTCGAGCCCCTATCCTTTTGGGCTGTTGATCACGACGTTAGTTTCTACGTTCATGCCGATCAACACGAAATTTTATTTGATTCCAACTATCCTGACCGCTTTTATGTTGGTAATGATGGTGGTGTGTTCAAAACGGATAATAATGGAGAAACATTTTCTGCTCTCAATAGAGGGTATGGCGTGACTCAGTTTTACACCATCGACTACACCAAAGATGGCAAAGTAATCGGAGGAACTCAAGATAATGGTACTCAATTCATAAACTTTTCTAACCCTGCTTCTAACAGGGCATCTATTGAAGTCTCAGGTGGTGATGGTGGTCATACACAGGTGTCTTACATTAATCCTGATGTTTTATTCACCCAAAGTCAGAATGGCGATGCCCGCCGCTCAGAAGACGGAGGTTCTAACTTAGGTTTTATTGATGGATTTCTAGGCACTGACTTAGCAGGTCTTCGTCAATCAGCTTTAGATGGTGGCGGAGCTGGCTTGTTTGCTACTTTTATCAACCCTATGCATTTGTGGGAGGAAGTCACTGAAGACGGTAGTCCAGTTGATACAAGTATGTTTTTTGCTGCTGTTTCTAATATTCCAGGAAGTGGTGGTTCCGCCGATTACTACTGCGTTTATATGACCAAAGGCGCTTTAGACTTTGAGTTTACGCCAACCTGGTTTCAGGTTACTCCTAATTTTTCATCTCCTATAGAACGAATTTCGGCTACATCAGACGGTAATCATATTTTCTTTTCAAGAGGTGGTTCATTACACAGAACGGATAATTTGAATATTGATACTATCCCTGATACTGAACAATTTTTGGATGTAGATAATGCAGACCAAGAGTTAGTAGTTTCAACCATTAACATTAGTAGTTCAGATTTTCAGAACGTTATCACAGACATTGCCGTTAACCCCAATGATAATAACCACGTAGTGGTCACTGTTGGTGGATACTCTAACATAAATCATGTGTTTGAGTCAACAAATGCTATGTCAGCCAACCCTACCTTTACCTCTATTCAAGGAAACCTACCCGATATGCCAGTTTATTCGGCGGTGATAGATGTTCACAATTCTAACAACATCATTATTGGTACTGAATTTGGAGTATATACGACAACTAACGGTAGCAACTGGATACTAGAAGATGATGGAATGCCAATAGTACCCTGTCACATGTTACGTCAGCAATACCTTCCTGGTGAAAATAAAGGAGTTATTTATGTTGGTACTCATGGTAGAGGAATTTTCAAATCGAGCAACACTTCCTCAATTTTTGATTTTGCTGATAACGATGGAAAATCCGTTGATGTTATATCTGTTTTCCCAAATCCGGCCCAATCTTACATCAGTGTTGATTTGCCAGCTGATGTTCTTCAATTTGATCTAAAAGTTATCGATTTGATGGGTAAAGAGGTTATTAATGAAACGAATACCAATTTAAAAACGTTAGACATTTCTTCCTTAGAAATTGGCAATTACGTGCTCATCATTGAGTTTGGCGATAGTAAGCAAATTGGAAAGTTTATAAAGACAAAATAAAGAGTTAGCTCTAAAAAAAAGGCCCTGCTTCTTAACTACAGCAGGGCTTTTTTTTTCTTATTAAATGAAAACAAGAATAGCAATTAATGGGTTTGGTCGTATAGGGCGTGTATTGTTACGCACCCTCATCAATCATCCGGATGTTGAGGTGGTCGGGATCAATGATTTGTCACCCATTCAAACCATGGCTCACCTCTTTAAATATGACTCTATTCATAGAGTGTTTGATGGTGCGGTAGACTTTACAGATGATTTAATACACGTCAATGGTCATTCCATTCGCTACTATTCTGAACAAGATCCAAAACACCTTCCTTGGAAACAGCTTGATGTTGATATCGTAATAGAATGTACGGGTCAGTTTAAGAGTTATGAACTAGCTCATCAACACATAATAGCTGGTGCCAAAAAAGTGATTCTATCAGCCCCACCTACTGACGACCTTATTAAAACGATTGTGATGGGTGTTAATGACGATTCCATTAAGGAATCGGACACTATATTGTCTAATGCTTCTTGTACTACAAATAGTGCAGCACCCATGATTCATCTTATTGACAAGCATTTTGGTATAGAAAGTGCCTACATCACAACGGTACATTCTTACACCACTGACCAACGATTACACGATTCTCCACATGTTGATTTGCGACGTGCTCGAGCAGGTGCATTATCCATTGTGCCAACAACCACTGGAGCCGCCAAAGCGATTACCAAAATTTTCCCCCACCTCGACGGAAAAATGGGAGGGTGTGGTATCAGAGTACCAGTTCCAGACGGCTCGTTAACTGATATAACATGTATAGTCAGAAAAGATACTTCCGAGGACGAAGTGAATCGTCTTTTCGAACATCAAGCTAGTCATTTATTTAAGGATATCGTCAGTTACATTGACATTCCTATTGTTTCTGTTGATATACTGGGCAACCCTCACTCTTGTGTTTTTGATTCCTTGTTGACCTCGGTTATTGGAAAAATGGTAAAGGTAGTTGGTTGGTATGACAATGAGGTGGGCTATGCCAATCGATTATTAGACCTCATTTTAAAAATTAGAAGTATTTAAGTTCTAGTTTTTCACCATCGAATACAGCATAACTTTTGTAGTTGACCCATTCACCAAGATTAATGTAGGTCGATTGATTGCCTAAATCAATCTCTAGCGGAAGGTGCCGGTGACCGAAGATGAAAAAATCTATTTTAGATGTTTTTAATTGCTCTTTGCAATATTGGGTCAGCCATTCTTTGTCTCCATGAAAGGTTTCATCTTTATCACCATTGGCGATACGACTTTTTCTAGACCAATACTGTGCTATACTGATACCTAAATTTGGATGTATTCGAGCAAATAGCCATTGACATATTTTGTTAGAAAAAATTTTTTTTAAGAATTTGTATCCAACATCATTAGGGCCAAGACCATCGCCATGACCAATGAAAAAAGTTTTTCCGTCAAGTTCGAATTGAATGGGGTGGCGGTAAATGCTTAGATTAATTTCTTTTTCTAAATAGTCGAATACCCACATATCATGATTGCCAGTAAAAAAGTGTATAGGAAGACCAGAATCACTCAACTCGGCCAACTTTCCCAGAATTCTTACATAGCCCTTTGGTACAACCGTTCGATACTCAAACCAAAAATCGAAAACATCACCAAGAAGGTATAAAGCGGTTGCCTCATGTTTTATCTCATCCAACCATTGGACAAATAGCTTCTCTCGCTCCAAACTTTTCTCTTTGTTGGGAACTCCAAGATGTAAATCAGATGCGAAAAATAGTTTAGTCAAAAAGGTCTATTAATTTGTTACGAAGTAAAGCCCCTCTTAGGTTTCGGGCAATAATAATTCCGTCTTTGTCAATCAAATATGTCGATGGAATACTTTCAATACCATATTTTTTACAAACAGACGACTCAAAGCCCTGTAACTGGCTAAGTTGTGTCCATGTCAATTGATCGTTTTCAATAGCTGAAATCCAATCTTGTTTTCCATTTTTCTGCTTTACCGTATCATCTAATGAGACGCTAATAATTTCTAACCCTTTGGGATTAAATTCTTTGTAAAGCTCTACTAGTAAGGGGTTTTCTCGGCGACATGGTGCACACCACGATGCCCAAAAGTCGATGAGTACAAAGGAACCTTTTAAATCACTTAAGTGAAACAGATTTCCTTCAGTATCGTTCATGGAAAAGGGTGGTGCTTCTGATCCAATTGCTGTATTTTGGGCCGCTAGAGTTCGTTTTTTCAGATCCATTACCCAAGGATTGTAAGGATATTGACTAGAAAGCTGGTCACTGACCATTTTGTAATGTTCAATATGTTCAGACGCATCTCCTAATTCTTGAAGTGCAATAATAGTAATGAAAGAGGAGCTATTATTTTCAATAAATTGTTTTAATTTATCTTCTTTTTCAAGCATTATAGAATTATATTTATTTCTAATTCTATCTAATACTGTTTGCTCTTCTGCTGTGCCAATGGATTTTTGATAGACTAATCGTAATGAGTCTGTTTTTGAAGTTGCTGAATTGATAATTGAAAAAAGTGTACTATTAATTTCAACCTGTTGACTTCCATATGCTGAATAGTTAAATAGAGAGGAAGCATCGGCTGTAAAGTGAACTGAATCGCCTTTTTTTAAAGCCATTAAGCCATAGTTGTTATCTTCTAGAAAAATTCTGTAAAAACTAATAGAGTCCAAAGAATAATTGAAAGAAAAGACACTATTTTCAATCATGCAAGAATCGACTTTTTTGATGTCGGTTAATGATACTTTTTCTAAATATACCCATTTCCCATCTTGGACATTAGCAATTGTTCCATGAAAGAAACTCTCCTGCTTGGAACAAGAAAATAAAAAGAGAACGAAAACAGCCAAATAGTATTTCATAAGTTATTTTTCTAAGGATTCTTTTATAAGCTGATTAGCTTTTTTTGGGTCGGCTTGACCTTTCGATAACTTCATGACTTCTCCCATAAATAGGCCAATTAATCCTTTTTTTCCATTCTTATATTCTTGAACTTTTTCGGGATATGCCTCCAGTGCCTGTTGTACATATTTTTGTAGGTTATCGGTATTGCTATCTTGAATCCAATGATTGTTGATGGCTATTTGTTCTGGTGAATCAGAAGTTTCCATCATCTTTTTGAATACTTTTTGAGTAGCTACACTATGACTCACTTTTTGATCGTCAATGAGCTGAATCAACTCGGCGATTTGCTGAGGTTTTATAGCTAACTGGTCTATGGAAGAAGCCGTTTCATTTAAAAAAGATTTGATAGCCCCATTCATAATATTGGCAGCCGCTTTGTAGTTGTTGGTGTATTGGCAAAGATCGTTAAAATATAAGGCATTGTTTTTTTCTTCAATAAGTACTCTACTATCATAATCCGACAAGCCGAAAACTGTTGTAAACTTTTCATATAACTCACTTGGCAGTGGCGGTAGCGTATTTTTTATCTCTTGAATATATTTTTCAGAAATAATGACTGGTAAAAGGTCTGGTTCTGGAAAGTAACGGTAGTCGTTAGCATCTTCTTTGGAACGCATTAGAGAAGTTGAGCCGTCGGAAGCGTTGAATGTTCTAGTTTGTTGTTCGACCGTTCCACCATTTTCTATGAGGTCAATTTGACGTTTCATTTCAAATTCAATGGCTCTTTTGACATTACGTAAGGAGTTCATATTTTTCACCTCCGTTCTGTTTCCAAAGGAGGTGCTGCCTTTTAGCATAACGGAAATATTGGCGTCACACCTAAGACTACCTTCTTCCATATTACCATCGCAAATATCTAAGTATCGAACAAGTTTTCTAACTTCACTGAGGTATTGGTAGGCCTCGTCGGCACTTCTTATATCTGGTTCAGAAACAATTTCAATGAGTGCCACACCGGCTCTGTTCAAATCGACTAGCGAATGGAAGGGGTCTAAATCGTGAATGCTTTTTCCAGCGTCTTCCTCCATGTGAATACGTGTAATATGAATGGCTTTATCGTTCCCTTTTTCATCTTTAACCATGATTTTTCCGCCTTCACAGATAGGTGTTTTGTCTTGAGTAATTTGATATCCTTTAGGTAAATCGGGATAGAAATAATTTTTTCTAGCGTATTCGTTACGCTCCCTTATGTTAGACCCACAAGCCAAGCCCATTTTAAGGGCATATTCTATTACTTTTTTGTTGCTCTTAGGTAAGGTGCCTGGATGACCCAAAGTAATCGGGCTAGTTAGTGTATTGGGTGGCATTCCATACACGGTTGAGTCGTTACAATAGGCCTTGGTTTGAGTTGATAGTTGGGCATGAACCTCTAAGCCAACTACCAATTGATATTTATCGTACACACTACTCATTGTTTTTAATCCTGGTAAATATATTAAAGAATTTCTTTTAATGATTGGTCGATTGCATCTATGGTTTTGTCTAGCAATTCGTAGCTGTGAGTACGCGATAAAAAGAGACTCTCAAATGCAGAGGGGGCAAAATACACGCCTTTTTCTAGAACCCCATGAAAAAGTTGTTTGAAACGATCGGCATTGGCATGGCAAGCATCTTCAAAATTTTCTACCTTACCGACATCGAAATGGAAACTTATCATGGAGCCAACCCTATTAATTGTATAGTGAAGGGAATAGGAGTCAAACACTTGTCTTAAATGATCTTCGAAGCGTTGACCTTTTTCATCTAGTTCTTTGTATATGTTTGGCTCACGATATAATTCTTGAAGTAGGGTGTAGCCACAGCTCATAGCTACGGGGTTTCCACTAAGCGTTCCGGCTTGGTACACAGGGCCAGTAGGAGCAACCATATTCATGATGTCACGTTTTCCACCAAAGGCACCAACGGGTAGTCCACCACCGATTATTTTTCCAAGTGTAACTAGGTCAGGAGTGACTCTGTACAACTGACTAGCTCCTCCAGCACTCAATCTAAAACCCGTCATTACTTCATCAAATATGAGTACTATGTGATGTTGGTCACATAGCTTCCTTAGGCCCTCAAGAAAGCCATCTTTGGGTGGAATACATCCCATGTTGCCGGCCACTGGTTCTAAAATTATGGCAGCGATATCGTTGGGGTTTTCATTGATAAGTTGTTCGACAACATCGAGGTTGTTGTATGGTGCTAAAAGGGTATCTTTAGCAGTTCCTTTTGTTACTCCAGGACTGTTAGGTACTCCAAGTGTTATTGCTCCGCTACCAGCTTTTATTAAAAAAGGATCGGCATGTCCATGATAGTTCCCTTCAAATTTTATGATCTTTTCTCTGTTGGTATAACCTCTAGCAAGACGTACAGCACTCATACATGCTTCAGTTCCTGAATTGGTCATTCTCACTGTTTCGACAGCAGGTACCATATCACAGATTAACTCTGCAATGTTGACTTCTAATTCTGTGGGTGTTCCAAAAGAGGTAGAATCAGCAGCGGCTTTTTTCAGTGCCTCTATGACTGTAGGATGACAATGTCCTAAAATCATGGGGCCCCATGAGCCGATGTAGTCAATGTATTCCTTTCCATCGACATCGGTTAAAATAGATCCTTTAGCAGATTTAAAAAAAACAGGGGTTCCACCTACAGAACGAAAAGCCCTAACTGGTGAGTTGACTCCACCGGGAATGAATAATTGAGCTTTTTGGAATAAAATGTCGCTTTTATCTTGTTTGTTCATTGTTTAAAAGGGTTGCGATTTCTTTTGCAAAATAGGTGACAATCAGTTGTGCACCAGCACGTTTAAATCCAATTAGTGATTCTTCAATAACAGCTATTTCATCTAACCATCCGTTTTTGCAAGCAGCTTTTATCATGGCATATTCACCAGATACTTGATACGCACAAATTGGAATGTCGAAATGATCGTTTATTAATCTAATCATATCAAGGTAAGGTTGACCTGGCTTTATCATTACCATATCGGCACCTTCTTCAATGTCACGTTCGACTTCATTTAGACCTTCAGAGGCGTTTGACGGATTCATTTGGTAGGTTTTTTTATCTCCAAAGCCAGGTGAAGAATCCAAGGCGTCTCTGAATGGACCATAATAAGAAGAGGCGTATTTAACACTATAGGATAAGATGCCAACGTTCTTAAATCCTTCGTTTTCTAATCGTTTCCTTATGGCTCCAATTCGTCCGTCCATCATGTCTGATGGTGCGACCATATCAACTCCTGCTCGAGCATGAGATAAAGCCATTTCTGTTAAAACCTCGACCGACTCGTCATTTAAAATATCGTGTTCACTCACTATGCCATCATGACCGTGAATAGAATATGGGTCAAGTGCAACGTCACTCATCACATAGAGTTGAGGTATTTCTTCTTTAATGCGTCTGATAGCTCTTTGCATCAATCCTTGAGGATTAATGGCTTCGGTTCCGTTATTATCTTTTAACTTATGGTCCACTTTTACAAATAGTAAAACAGCTTTTATGCCAAGTTGATAGCATTCTTTGGCTTCTTCTATAAGTAAATCGAGGGTATAGCGGTAATAGTTTGGCATGGATGGTATTTCTTCTTTTTTATTTTGACCTTCCATCACAAAAAGAGGCGCTACTACATCACTGACATGAAGTCTGTTTTCTTGCACCAGTTCTCTTATAGCATGACTTTTTCGTAGTCGTCGATTTCTTTTTTCTAAAAACATATTTTTTGTCTTATACCCATTCTTTTGGGTGTTGCAACACATTGATTAATTGTTCTTCTGGACTATTTTTTAAGGGGTGATGATTGTATTCCCATCTTACAGTTGACGGTAAGCTCATGAGTATAGACTCTGTACGGCCTTTTGTTTTTATTCCAAAATGAGTGCCTCTATCGTGTAATAAGTTAAACTCTACATAGCGCCCTCTTCGTATTTCTTGCCACTTTTTTTGATCTTGAGTGTAGGCCTCATTTTTATGTTTTTCTACGATTGGAATATAGGCATCTAAAAATGAATTTCCTGAGTCTATACAAAAATTCATAACGTCTTGTGTGCCGTCTAAGTAATCAAAAAAGATACCACCGATTCCGCGCGCTTCATTTCTATGCGAGTTAAAAAAATAGGTGTCACATTCTTTTTTAAAGTTAGGGTAATAGTTTGGGTGGTGTTTCTCGCAAACTGTTTTATTGACCCGATGAAAGTGTTTGGCATCTTCATCGTCAAGGTAGTAGGGAGTTAAATCGGTTCCGCCACCAAACCATGATTTGCTAAGCTTTTGATGTTCATCGTACATTTCAAAATAGCGCCAATTGGCATGAACGGTAGGCACTTTAGGACTCATCGGGTGTATAACCAGCGATAGTCCACATGCATAAAAAGTAGCTTGTTCAACCTCAAATTTTTTTTGAAAAAGTGGAGGTAAATCTCCAAATACTACTGATACGTTAACGCCTCCTTTCTCAATGACGTTTCCGTTGTTTAATACTCTAGTTATTCCGCCGCCACCTCCTTCTCGTTCCCATTGATCTTCTTCAAATGTAGCTTTTTGGTCGCTTTGTTCTAATCCTTGACAAATACGGTTTTGTAAGTCAAAAATATGTCTTTCGAATGTTGATTTGATACTCATTGGGTATAGTTTTTTATGGCGCTAATAAATGTTTTAGCATTTTCTACAGGTACGTTTGGAAGTATGCCGTGTCCTAAATTGGCAATATATTTCTGGGTTCCGAATCCATCAACCATCTTCTTTGCTAATTGTTCAATCTCAGAACGAGTACCCAACAACCATGAGGGGTCAAAGTTGCCTTGAAGAGTGATGTTAGGCCCAGCTAACTTACGTGCCTCTTTGGGGTCGAGTGTCCAGTCGATTCCTAGCGCATTACAATTTAGTTTGGCTAGGTCTTTAATGGCATACCAAGCTCCTTTGGCGAACACTATACTTGGGGCGCCTGAAATTTGATCTGTAATTTGTTTGATATAAGGAAGTGCAAATTCGTTAAAATCAGCAGGGGATAGTAGTCCAGCCCATGAGTCGAATAGTTGTACGGCTTGTGCTCCAGCTTTAATTTGAGCATTAAGGTAATCTATGGTGGTTTTGGTAATTTTTTGAAGAAGAAGGTGTGCTGCATCTCTTTCTGCATGACAAAAGGCTTTGGCTTGAGAAAAGTCCTTAGAACCTTGACCTTGAACCATGTAACATAAAATTGTAAATGGTGCTCCTGCAAAACCTATTAGTGGAACCCTTCCATTTAGATTTTTTCGGGTTAGAGTAATGGCGTCCATAACGTAGGAAAGTTTTTCATTTACGTCAGGAACTTCAATAGCTTGAGCATCTTTTAGATGACTTACAGTTTGAGGTAAAAGAGGACCCTTTCCAGGGATCATTTGTACTTCATAGCCCAGTGCTTGTGGAACAACTAGAATGTCGGAAAATAATATGGCAGCATCTGTTCCAACTTGTTCGATGGGCATAATGGTAATCTTTGAAACAAGTTCTGGTGTTTCGCAACGTTCAAAAAAGGAATACTTTTCTCTCAATACTCTATAGTCAGGAAGAAATCGACCAGCTTGTCTCATCATCCAAACGGGCGGTCTGTCTACAATCTTTCCGTCTAGTGCTTTGAGTAATAGATCGTTCTTTAATTTTGGAAAATGGTGATTCATATTAAAAAATATTTGCGAGCCATTTCAAGCATACTAGAAACATCAGTTTGTTGACTCATTATCCATTTTTGATTTAGACTTTCAAGAGCTTGAGCGGTGGTTGGTCCAATAGCAAAGCATGGTAGGTTATTGAATCCTCCATTTTCATTCATAGAAAACACTGCACTTGGACTCATGAAAGCTAGTCCATCAATTTCTTGCAAATTTACTGATTTCTTAAGATAGTTTGTTTCATAAACTATGACTTCTTTAACACTTATTCCATTATTTTTCAACCTTTGTGGTAGCTCATCTCTTCTTTTATCTCCACAGATGAAAATGACTTTTTTCTCATTGGATTTTATAATGCGTTTGGCAAGATGCTTGGCGGTAGATTGGCTAGGAGTTATAGCGTGTGGTATGGCCGATGATGTCTTTTGACCAATGCAGTAAATGGTTTTAGATAAGGGATATTTTAAAACGGCATTGACGGCCGTTTGACTTGTAAAAATCCATGGGATAGATGGGTCTAAGTCGTGGGGATTGAATGTGATTTCTTGGGTTTGTATTAGAGGTTGACAGGAAATGTTTAAATGCTCATTTTCATTATTGAATGTCTCTATTACTTGTTTAGAAATAGAATTTAAAAATAATAATTGTTTAGGCATTTTTATAATTGTTGGCACTGTCGATTAGTCTTTTAGCACCTTTTTTGACAGCTGTGTTAGCTGCCTCAAGCCCTAAATTCGAAGCCGTGTTTAAGGATGCTTCTAAGCGAATTTCTATTTTTTCTTTTCCGTCTATGCTTGCCACCACGCCTTCAAACTGAACTTTATTATTTTTAATCTGAGCGTATGCACCAAGTGGAGCTGAACAGCCTCCATTGAGAGCATTAAGAAAATCTCGTTCTATGTTGGTACAAAGAGCCGTGTTGGAATCATTGATTTTACTCAACTCTTGAATGATGTTTGATTGACTCGAATGACACATTACGGCGATGGCTCCTTGAGCAGGAGCTGGTGTCATCCAATGTAATTCTTGGGCAATTTCATGCTGGAGGTTCAAGCGAATAAGACCAGCACTGGCAAGTATGGTAGCATCCCAAGGTTGTTTGTTCAGTTTTTGTATTCGTGTTGGCACATTACCTCGAATATCTACGATGCGATGATTTGGAAACTTATTGAGCCACAGAGCTTTTCTTCTATTACTGCTGGTAGCAATAACGGCATTCTCGTGGGTCAAAAAATCTAAGCCGTTTTTGACAACAATGGCATCGGTATGTTTTTCACGTTCTAATATGGCGGTGACTATTAAACCCTCATCAAGTTCGGTGGGTACGTCTTTGTAAGAATGAACAGCAATATGAATGGATTGATTCAAAATAGCTTCGTCGAGCGCTTTAGTAAATAGACCCTTACCACCAATAAGAGGAAGAGGTGTATCTATAATTTTATCGCCTTCTGATTCAATAAGAGTCAGTTGACAATTGTGCCCAAGTTGACGTAACTTGCTAGCCACATGATTGGCTTGCCATAAAGCGAGTTTACTTTTTCTTGTTCCAATTATAATTTCCATCTAGTCGATTTTGTACATTTCCTTGACGATTTCCAAAATATCTTGATTGTAACGGTAACGTTTGCGAAGATATTCTATGTTTTTACTGGAAATTTTTTTGACAATGCTATCAATTAGTGGCTTGACTTTTTGAAGTTCTAGGTCTTGATATTGACCTTTATGTTTTTCGAACTCTTCTTCTTTTAGTTGCTCAAAGGTACGTTCTATTTTTTTGATTACTGGCCCTAAAGAATGCAACTTCATCCAGTCTTCAAAGTCAATTTTATGAAGATTGATAATGGTTTTAGCTTTTGGAATGTCTTTTTTTCGTATTTCTAAGGTTTTATCGGCCTCTGTATTCAACTGATCCATATCGACCAAATCAATATGTTCAAATGCGGCTATTTTAGGGTCAATATTTCTTGGAACGGATAGGTCTATAAATAGTTTTGAGGAGGTGCCATCCATGTGTTTGAGGGTTTCAGTAGTAATAGTGTATCCTTTACTTGCTGTTGCTACGATAACGACATCACTGCTTGATATTTCATCTTGTAATTTATCAACAGTTGCGGCTCTAACGTTGTGTTTTTGTGCTAGTTTGAGAGCCCTTTCTTCTGTTCTATTTAAGATTACAATATCGGCTGTGGTTTGACTATTTAGATTTTCAAGAGTGCGAAGTCCAATTTCGCCGATGCCAAAAAGAACTATTTTTTTTGTGGCTAGATGCTGTGTTTTTTGTCTAATTTTAAGAATAGCCGCATGGGCGATAGAGGCAGCCCCTTTACTAATAGAGGTGTGCGATTGAATCTCTTTGTTGGCTTGAAAGACAAATTGTAACAATCGATCCATTTCGCTGTTTAGAACGCCCATTTTTTTTGATAATTCAGCTCCTTCTTTTACTTGAGAAAAGATTTGCAAGTCACCCAAGATTTGAGAGTCAATACCAGTGCTCACTTCAAACAAACTTTGGATGGCTTGTTCCTCTTCGTAGACAAAGCCATATTGTTCAAAGAAATCGTGATGGTTGCCACTGTGTTTTTTAAACGTATCAATAAGTCGATGTTTATTGATGTTGTGAGCAAACACCTGTGTTCTGTTGCAAGTAGAAATGATAAGTGCTGAGGTTTTATCAATAGATTTAATGTCTTGCAATAGCTTGACGGATTGATGGTGATCCATACTGAACATTTCTCTTATTTCCAATGGACAGTTCCAATGACTGACGCCAACACTAAAAAAGGTATGATTCATTTAAATCGTTCTATTTATTATCATTTCTTGAAGTCCTTCGACAAAAGTGTTAGAAGAGTTTAGACTTTCAACAAGTTGTACTTTTTCTCCCCCATGTTCTTCAAAAAGTTCTTGGTATTCATCGCCAATTTCAATAATCGTTTCAAGACAATCGGCAACAAATGCGGGTGAAAAAACTAATAATCGTTTCATTCCTTTTTTTGCTAAATCTTCGATAATTTGGTCTGAAAATGGCTCTACCCATCCACGTCCTAATCGAGATTGGAAGCCTACAGAGTATTGGTCGTCTTTCAAATCAAATCGACGAGCCAACTGAATGGCCGTTTCGTAGCAGGTAGCTTTGTAGCAAAATACGTTTTCATCATTGATGCCATGCTCGCAATCATTGTCTTTACACAATCCATCTTTATACACTTTATCAACATGACGTTCTGGTAAGCCATGAAAACTGAACAAAATATGGTCGTAATCGTCAAAATTATGTTCGCGTCCCTTTTCTTCAAACCCTTGAAGATAGAATGATTCGTTATAAAATTGGGTGACAAAACTGACTTCTGGTATGACCCACCATTTTTTAATCACGTCCATTGCTTTCTCCAAAACAGATCCGTTAGTGGCAGAGGCATAGTGTGGAAACAACGGAAGAATGATAATTTGTTTGAAATTTTTTCCCTCCCAGCTTTGAAGAACTTTTTTAAGGGAGGGATTTTTATACCTCATGGCGTAGTCCACGTGATAATTTTCACCGAGCTTAGATTGTAACTTTTGACATAGTTCATGAGTATGAAAAATGATGGGAGATCCTTTTTCGGTCCACAATTCTTTGTACACCTTGGCCGATTTTGGTGCTCTGAAAGGCACAATAATTCCGTTGACTAAAATGGCACGAAGAATCCACGGAATGTCAATCACCCGTTTGTCATTTAAAAACTGAAATAAATAACTTCTTACATCTGAGGTCTTAGGTGAGTTAGGCGTACCTAGATTGACTAAAAGAACTGCTGTTTTCACAAATTTTCTAGATTAATTTTAAGGAGCAAATTTACGAATTTAAGATGATAAATAAATACGATTTCTGATATTATGACAATACGGATTTATTGAATACATTTGTTGTATAAACTCTACCGTGGCGATAAAACTTCTTGACTTAAGAAACGATTTTTGGATACGATTTTTGGTGGTTCCTTTTGTGGGTCTTTGTTTACCTTATTTCTTGGATATTTTTCCAGATGGTTTTAGTCAATCATCATTTCTAATAGAATATCCATCTATTTATACTTTTTTCGTTTCGGTTTTACTATCTGAAATAAATCGGAAAATTATTATTTTCACTAGAACTTTCATTCGTTCATCCAAAATTAGCATAGAAAAGCATTTGTACCGATTAGTTTTTTTACTGCTAGTTAATGCTCTTGCGTTGTTAATTCCCTTGTTTGTTTGGTATGAATTCGTTCTTCAAGTTAATGGATATTATTCGATGTTTTGGGGTAATTTGATTAACTCCTTGTTAGTCATTTTGATATTCTTGCTTTTATATGAGTCTAGTTTTTTCCTGTATAAGTGGGGTGTACAAATTTCGAAAACTAAAAGTTTAGAAATCGAAAATACAAAAATTCAACTTCAATTATTAAAAAATCAAATTGCTCCTCACTTCTTGTTTAATTCTTTAGGAACTCTTATGTCTCTGATTGAGATAGAAAACGATAAAAATAAAACCTTACAGTTTTTAGATTCATTTTCAAATATTTACCGATACATACTAGATAATACTGATTCGATAACTTCCATTTTAAAAAATGAGCTCAATTTTGTGGATCACTACATGGAAGTTTGTATGACTAACTATAGTGAAAATTCTATATTTTTGAAGACCGATGTTCCCATTGAGGTACTAGATTATAGCATTCCAAAACTGAGTTTGCAAATGCTCGTGGAAAATGCTCTAAAACACAACAAGCACACTGATGAAAATCCATTAGTTATTGAAATTGGCGTTGATAGTAAGAATGCACACATATATGTTAAAAATAATTTGCAACCAAAAAAAGTGCACCATTCTACTCAAAGTGGATTGCAAAACATTAATGACCGATTCAAGTTAATGGGCTTAGAAGAAATAATTATCGAGAATAATTCTCAAGAATTTATTGTTTATTTACCATTTATTAAAACCTAATTTTTAATGAATATTGTTGTTATTGAAGATGCAGCAGCCATTGCAAAAACTTTAAAAAAGTACATTGAAGAGTATGACCCCTCGTATAAAGTGGTGAAAATTCTTAAAAGTGTTGAAAGTTCGATTGAATACCTTAGCATTCATAAGATGCCTGATCTTATTTTTAGTGATGTTGAACTAAATGATGGCGTTTGTTTTGAAATTTTTGAATCAATAGACATTAAATGTCCAATTATTTTTACTACTTCATATAGTGAGTATTGGCAAAAGGCATTTGCTGTAAATAGCATAAACTATTTGCTAAAGCCCATTACTAAAAAGCAAATTTTTGATTGCATTAACCAATATGAAAACACCAAGGGATATTATAATGACGAAGAGCATAATCTGGAGGTTCGCAATTTGCTTAATTCACTTATCAGAGAAAAAAAAGCCCAATATAAAGAACGTTTTTTATTTAAGAAAGGAAATAAATACTCCATTGTAAATGTTAATGATATTGTTTACATAACGTCATCGGAAAAGCTCACTTTTATTATTGATGACAAAGACAATCAATTTTTAACTTATGAATCTCTATCGAATTTTGAGCCACAATTGCGACCCACACTTTTTTTTAGGATTAGCAGGAAGTTCATTATAAATATGAACTTTATTAAAAATGTGAAACCCTACTTCAAAGGAAAGTTGAAAGTAGTTATTGGAAATAACAATAAAGAATTGATAGTAAGTCAATCTAGAGCCCCAGAATTTAAAAAGTGGCTCAATTTTTGATTTTCACAAAGAATAGCTATCTTTGAATAAAAATACATAAATCGCTATGAAGAACATTTTGTTATTTTCATTTATCTTTATTTCAGTAGTTGCCTTTTGCCAGGAGAAATCTCATTTGTTGATGCGTTCAACCACTTCTATGGCTGGTGTTTCTAATGTCATATCTTTCGATGGCAACAATTATTTGATGCAACAGTCGGTTGGTCAAGCTAGTCCGGCAGGAACTGTTTTTGATAATAAGTTTGTTGCACAACAAGGATTTTTACATCCTTATGTCTTAGCTCGATTAGCTGATCAGCCTGACCAAATTGGTTTGGATGTGTATCCGAATCCATTTATTAATGAAGTCAATATCAATTTCGATGAGCCATTTGAGGGAAAGATGTATTTATCGATGTTTGATTACCGCGGTCGTTTAGTGGCAAAAGAAATCTATGAAGAACAACAATACATTGTCTTTGATGCAAAGTATTTCTCTAAAGGAACCTACTTTATGCGTATTGTTATTGGAGATGCTCAAAAAGTGGTTCGATTAATTAAAGCTAACTAAATCATTTTTTGGAATTCATAGATGCCGATAAACAATCCGCCAATCTTTACTACAGTGTAAAAGTAACTCCTAATCCTAGTACTTCTTTAAACTGAATGGTTGGGCCTAGATAGTCGGTGATGTCATCGTTGTTTTTATCGACCGCGATTTCAATGTCGTCATCGTATAGAAGTTGTGTTGATAAAGTTGCTGAAATGTACTTGTTTACTTTGAGAGATAAGAGAACTTCCCAGTTTACGTCAACATTTTTGGTGTTTTCCAAATAGTTGGAGAATAGTTCAGCTTTGGAAGTTAATCCTACGTTTTTCATGATGTCGTAATTGAGATAAAGTCTCACATACCCTCCGAATTCAGTTCTGATTTTTTCACTTTCTCGAGTAATGTTGCCCGCAGAATCTCTTTCAGCAGCTTCTACACCAAAGGCACCAGCATTAGCCAAATCTTGATTGCCTACTATTGTAGCTTTTAGTGTGAATGGAGCTATATATACGTTGAAATGTTCATTGGGCTTAAAATCCATACCAAACGATTCCAAAAAATAAGCTGGTGAAAATATGCCAGATATTTTGACACTATCATTAGGATAATTATACCCATCGGAAAACTGTGTTTTAAAGTTTAATAGAGCGGCATAGCTCCATTTTGCATTAATTTTTTGCCCATATTTTGAGGTAAAGTCAATTCTGTCATCAGTTTTTATCCACGAATTTTCGCCTTGGTTGATAATACCGTACCCTAACTCCAAAAAGTTTTCCCATTTTCCTTTTCCTTTAGATTTGTGGGCATGGAAGTTCACAAGGCCATTTAGAGATAAGGAATTTTGCCCACCGGCGACCCAATTAGTTAGATTTACTTGAGAGAAATTTAAGCGACTTGTTCCACCAAAATCCCATTCTGAAACGGGGGGTTGATCTTGAGCTTGAAGAGTAGTTAAGAAAAATAAACTGATAATGATAAGAAGTATAGTTTTTTTCATGATGTATTTGGTTTTAGTTTAAATTTATAAAGTCGAAGTTGAAATTAATTTTTTCTACAACATATTATGGAAAATAGACTTAAGACACCGGTTGAAAATAATAAAAATAGAGGTAGTTTAAAAGGTGTTAAGAGCATTAGTCCTATCAAAAGTAAAAAAATAATTATCAAAAATATTGCAACTCCTTTTAGAATTACTTTAGCTTGACTTAATTCTAAGGTGCTCGCTGCGTATATTACCACAGACGAACTAATTCCTAAAGTGGCACAACAAATTAATAATATCTTGATGTGTAAGTAAAAAGGGTCACTAGTTCTAAGATCTTCTATTAGCTCTTTCAAATAAAAATCTGGTAAAATCAAAATAGACAACGACTGAAGCAACGAAAATAATGCTATGACAAATAGGGTTTTTTTTGGCGAGATAGACAAAGTAATTGTGTGTTTTTAATTTTAGCTTTATTATTATGCAAATTTATTAAAAATTATGATTAATTTCGTATTCATGTACAGAATTTTTTTTATTATTTCACTTATATTCTTAATAAATGTTAGTCATTTGCTAGCTCAACAATTTCAAACTATTGAGCTTGGTGTTCAGTGCCCTGGTACGTCTATAGAAATGATATCTGTTGATGGTGTCACGCACACCCTTGATAATCATTTTAGCAAAAAAGGTTTGTTGGTCGTTTTCACGAGCAATACTTGTCCTTTTGTGGTTGCCTGGGAAGATCGTTACAAAATGGTGGAAGGTATTTGTGAAGAAAATAATGTTGATATGTTGTATATCAACTCAAACCACAATAAAAGAGATGGCGATGATTCGTTTGAAGAAATGAAAAATCACGCCAAATTTAACGGGTATAAATATCCTTATTTGCTTGATGAAAAAAGTAAGTTGGCCAATACTTTTGGTGCTAAAACAACGCCACACATTTTTCTATTCGATTCTACTAAAAAATTAGTGTACTTGGGAGCTATTGACGATAACTACAAGTCCGTTGATAATGTAAGTGCATTTTATTTAAAAGATGCTATAGAATCTTTGGTTTCCGGTAATGAAATTCAGCCATCTCAAACCAAAGCCGTAGGTTGTAGTATTAAGCGATATAAACCGTAAATTTTAGGGGCAATTAGCTCAGTTGGTTTAGAGCACTACCTTGACAGGGTAGGGGTCACTGGTTCGAATCCAGTATTGCCCACCAAAGCGGAATCCATCTCATTTTGAGATAGTTTTCCGCTTTTTTTATTCTTACAAAGCCCTGTGGTTCTTTTAGTTAGCTCAAATAACAAATGCGTTTCAGGACTTCGAACTCGGTCATGTTCCTTTGTTATAAATTGCTCCTTTAGAAAATACAAATTGTTGAAGTTCATATTTTTGATCATATGACATGTCTAACCATTTAGAGGATAGATTTTTCTATACTTTTATCGCTTCATTCGTAACCTTTTCAAGGTTCGAACTGCCGTTTTGCCCAAAGTCTATTTTTTGCTTAATTCAATTTCACTCAGCTCATCACTAAATTTGAAATCTTAAGTTAAAATTTTGTATATTTCGAGTATAAAATCACAATTATGAAGCTTCTATTTACTGCCTTTGCTTGCTTGATAAGTGTTAGTGTGTTTGGGCAACAAACAATCAATGATAGTCTTTTAGTAAATGGTATTTACAGACATTTCATCACATATATACCTTCGATATACCAACAATCTCAGGCAACTCCATTAGTTTTTAATTTACACGGAAAGACTGCTAATGCTGAAGGACAAATGTGGTATGGAGATTTTAGAAATATAGCTGACACAGCAAATTTTATTATTGTTCATCCTCAAGGCTTATTAGACAGTACAGGAGTAACACATTGGAATGTAGGACAATCTTCTGTCGATGATATTGGTTTTATAAATACACTTTATCAATATTTATTATCCAATTATAATATTGATATAGAAAAGGTGTATTCAACAGGCATGTCAAACGGAGGCAATATGAGTTACCTTTTAGCTTGCTCCATGAGTGATAAGTTTGCAGCAATAGCATCTGTAGCAGCTTCAATGTGGCCATATTTAATTCAGTCAATTTGTAATCCCTCACATCCAACTCCAGTTCTTGAAATTCATGGGACTTCTGACGCTATTGTTACCTATAATTCTATCTTAGATGGTATAGAATATTGGAGAAATTATAATAATTGTGATTTAAACTCAATCACAACATCAATACCAAATATCAATTTAGAAGATAATAGTATGGTTGAACATATTGTATACGACAACGGAGATAATGGTGTAACAACGGAGATATTTAAAATAATTGATGGAGGACATTCCTGGCCTGGAACTAGCTTTCCAAATGGAGTAACAAATTATGATATAAATGCATCATTAGAAATATGGAAGTTTTTTTCAAAATATGATATTAATGGGGCAGTAAATCAGTCCTCCTCAATAACTAACTACAACATTAATAAAAAACTTATAAAACAAATAGACGCTTTAGGGCGTGAAGTGAATCACACGACTAACCAAATAATCTATCAGATCTATAATGATGGTTCAGTAGAAAAGAAGTTTATTGTTGACTAATCCTTAACCACAAAAAAATTATGGATGTCAAAAAACAACAAAGATCTTTTTATATTAATATTGATTGTAAAGTTCGAAATAAGGACGCTTAGGTCCACCAAAAAGAAACCCACTCAGTTGAGTGGGTTTTTGTTTATTCAAGAATTACTCTCTTCTCCACAGATCCGTCATCATAGATGTAAAAAAGAGGTTGATTTTTTAACTTTCTACTTTTTCTTCCTAAAACATCAATTATCTCAATTAATTTCCTTGTATCTTTTCCTGTATAATCGTCTATGGATGAGGTTGAACAAGGCAAATCATTAATATAATTCCATATCGCTATATTAAAGTTATGTGGCACAAGAGAACTATCAGGAGCTTCTCCCATTCTAATCCAAACTAAATTTTCTGATGGAACTACATTAATAATTTGCCCATTTTTTCCTAAAGCAGAAACTAAATCATCTGGAGCATTTGGAGTAATATCTCCATTAAAAACAAATTGACTGCCTGGAAGCATAGAGCTTGATTTGCCATTTAACCACCATAAGTAACCGTAAGATTCATTAAGCATTTGAGAAGTATGTAACATCTGATTAAAATAATTAGTATCAGACATTATTTGATTTCCATCCCACTTTCCATTATTCAGAATTAATAACCCAAATCGGGCCATACTTCTTGATGTACTATTAAATATATTGTTATATCCACTATACAAGAATATCCCATTCATTCCTATAGGGTTTAAAAGTTTTTGATAATTATAGAGATTAATCCCTTGACCAGTTGCATTTTCTATTACTGGTCTCAAGAGAGTATAAGGAGCATTATGATAAGCCCATCTTGTCCCTGGATCAGAAAGATATAATAAACACGTATCATTTGTACAATCAAAAGAAACATTGTCGTCTAAACCAGTTGTCATAGTAAGTTGATTCCAGATTGTAATTTTCTTTTCTTGAATTAGATTACAGTTTGTCCAGCCATTTCCAAGATAATCAGAAGTAGTATCTGTAACCTCTAAATACCCTTCTTCTTGTGCCATCCCAACAAGAAATGATGTTATTGTCTTGCCGGCTGACGCCCAATACCAATTGGACGTATCTGAATGACCATTAAAATATTGCTCTAAAACTATCTTTCCATTCTTTAATAGAATAAAAGACTTTGTATTATTAGTATCTAAAAAGC
>CAXDOW010000016.1:0-27736 GCA_963991165.1 uncultured Flavobacteriales bacterium
ATTAAGAATAAGTTAGAATATCCTGATTTTTTAGATATTCAAATAGGAACATTTAAAGATTTTTTTCAACTCGGTTCTTCTTCTGAAAAGCGAGTACACGAAGGTCTTTGGCAAGTTTTTAACGAGCATTTCCCAATTTCTGACTCTAGAAACAACTTTGTTCTTGAGTTTATTGATTACACTATTGACCCTCCAAGGTATTCTATTGAAGAATGTATTGAACGTGGGTTAACTTACAAAGTACCTCTCAAAGCTAAGCTAAAGTTGTATTGTACGGACCCTGATCACGAAGATTTTGAGACCATCGAACAAGAAGTCTTTTTAGGTTCGGTTCCTTATGTTACCCCCAAAGGATCTTTTGTCATTAATGGTGCTGAACGCGTTGTGGTTTCTCAACTACATCGTTCTCCAGGCGTATTTTTTGGACACAGCTTTCATGCCAACGGAGCCAAGTTATATTCGGCTCGTGTCATTCCATTCAAAGGATCATGGATTGAATTTGCCACTGACATACACAATGTCATGTATGCCTACATTGACAGAAAGAAAAAATTACCTGTTACCACATTACTTCGTTCAATAGGCTTTGAAAACGATAAAGACATATTAGAAATTTTCAACCTAGCTGATGAAATTAAAGTTAGTAAAGCTGCCTTGAAACGAATTGTTGGACGAAAGCTTGCAGCGCGAATTTTAAAGACATGGGTAGAAGACTTTGTTGACGAAGATACGGGTGAAGTGGTTTCCATAGAGCGAAATGAAGTCATTGTCGACAGAGAAACTATAATAGAAAAAGACCACATTGAAGACATCATTGACTCAGGTTCAAAAACGATACTTCTACACAAGGAAGATGTCAGTACTTCCGAATATGCTATTATCTATAACACGCTTCAGAAAGATCCAACCAATTCTGAGAAAGAAGCCGTCATTTACATCTACCGACAATTACGAAATGCCGAGCCACCAGATGAAGAGACGGCCAGAGGAATTATTGATAAATTATTCTTTTCCGATCAACGCTACAGTCTAGGGGAGGTTGGTCGATTTAGAATCAATAAAAAATTAGAGCTAGATGTTGACTCAGAAATTCAAATTCTAACAAAGGAAGACATCATTTCGATTATCAAAAACTTAGTCGAGTTAGCAAATTCAAAAACCAACGTTGATGATATCGACCACTTAAGTAATCGAAGAGTCAGAACGGTTGGTGAGCAATTATCAAATCAATTTAGCTTAGGACTTTCAAGAATGGCAAGAACTATTCGTGAAAGAATGAATGTTAGAGATAATGAAGTATTTACTCCCGTTGATTTAATCAACGCTAAAACACTCTCCAGTGTTATAAACTCATTTTTTGGTACCAATCAACTTTCTCAGTTCATGGACCAAACCAACCCCTTAGCTGAGGTTACTCACAAACGAAGAATGTCAGCATTAGGACCAGGTGGTCTTTCTAGAGAAAGAGCAGGTTTTGAGGTTCGTGACGTTCATTACACTCACTACGGAAGATTGTGTCCTATTGAAACACCAGAAGGACCAAACATTGGATTAATTTCATCCTTGTGCGTTTACGCTAAAGTTAACAACCTTGGCTTCATTGAAACACCCTACAGGAAAGTACAAGAAGGTGTTGTTCAAGTAAAAGATCAACCCATTTATCTGTCTGCCGAGGAAGAAAACAACATGACTATCGCACAGGCCAATGCCCCAATTTCCGATTCTGGCGACTTTGAAATTGATAGGGTAAAAGCTAGATTTGAAGGCGACTATCCTGTTACAGAGCCCCAAAACATTGATTTAATGGATGTTGCACCCAACCAAATTGCCTCCATAGCAGCCTCATTAATACCGTTTCTTGAGCATGATGATGCTAACCGTGCTTTGATGGGATCAAACATGATGCGACAAGCCGTTCCTCTGTTAAAAACAGATGCTCCTATTGTTGGAACAGGTTTGGAGCCACAAGTAGCTCGAGATTCTAGAGTTTTAGTCAATGCAGAAGGAAAAGGTGTCGTTGAATTTGTCGACTCTAAAGAAATCCACATACGTTATGACTTATCCGATGAAGACAAACTACTTTCTTTTGAAGATGAGGTCAAAATATACAAGCTCACAAAATTCAAAAAAACCAACCAAAATACCTGTATGAATTTGAAGCCCATTGTTAAAAAGGGCGATACAATTGAGAAAGGACAAGTTTTGTGTGAAGGTTTTGCGACACAAAATGGTGAACTGGCTATTGGAAGAAACTTAAAAGTGGCGTTCATGCCATGGAAAGGTTACAATTTTGAAGATGCTATAGTACTATCTGAACGAGTAGTAAGAGAGGACTTATTTACTTCCATTCACATCGAAGAAATGATAGTCAATGTGAGAGATACTAAACGAGGGGCGGAAGAACTAACAGCAGATATACCCAACGTTTCAGAAGAAGCTACCAAAGATTTAGATGAAAATGGTATGATTCGAATAGGTGCTGAATTGAAACCGGGTGATATTATAATTGGAAAAATTACTCCTAAGGGTGAATCCGATCCAACCCCTGAAGAAAAACTATTAAAAGCTATATTTGGAGACAAAGCAGGTGATGTAAAAGATGCTTCGCTAAAAGCTCGTCCATCGTTTAAAGGTGTAGTTATTGATAAAAAGTTATTCTCAAAATCTATAAAAGACAAAAGAGTAAGAGCAATGGATAAGGAAGCCGTTGCAGAGCTTGAAAATGAATACAAGCAAATATTCAATGATTTAAAATCGGTTTTAGTCAACAAACTATTTACGTTTTTGAGTGGAAAAACATCACAAGGAATTTTTAGTAACCTAGGTGATGAGCTTATTGCCAAAGGGGTCAAGTTTACTCTAAAAGCCCTGCAAGCAATAGACTTTGACACGCTTGACGTCAACAAATCCAAATGGATTCTTGACAAAGAGCTCAATGCCAAAGTAGCTTCGCTAATGAATAACTATTATTTGAAACATAGTGAACTCTTGAGCGAATTACGACGCAAGAAATTTGCTATCACTGTAGGTGATGAATTGCCAACAGGTGTGCTAAAATTAGCCAAGGTATATGTCGCTAAAAAACGTAAAGTTCAAGTAGGCGATAAACTAGCAGGACGTCATGGTAACAAAGGTATTGTGGCCAAGATTGTACGAGACGAGGACATGCCATTTTTAGATGATGGATCAACTGTTGATATCATTCTAAATCCTCTGGGGGTACCATCAAGGATGAACCTTGGACAGATTTATGAAACGGTATTAGGATGGGCAGGGCAAAAGTTGGATAGAAAATATTTCACCCCTGTGTTTGATGGAGCTTCTATTGATGACATCAACAAAGAAACCGACACGGCAGGTCTTCCTAGATATGGACAAACCTACCTTTACGATGGAGGAACGGGTGAACGTTTTGATCAACCAGCAACCGTTGGTATTATTTACATGCTAAAATTAGGTCACATGGTTGATGACAAAATGCATGCTCGTTCAATAGGACCGTACTCACTAATTACACAGCAACCACTAGGTGGTAAAGCACAATTTGGTGGACAACGTTTAGGAGAAATGGAAGTTTGGGCCCTAGAGGGATATGGCGCATCCAATATCCTACAAGAAATGCTAACAGTCAAATCGGACGATGTCATTGGACGTGCCAAAGCATACGAGGCAATTGTTAAAGGTAGCCCAATGCCAACACCAGGAATTCCTGAGTCGTTCAATGTACTAATGCACGAACTATTAGGTCTTGGACTGAAGGTAACATTACATTAAAAAATCGCTAAACACACTCCACAATAATTACACATTATATGGCTTTTAGAAAAAATAAAAAAGAAGTAAACAAAGTATTCAACAATATCACAATCAGCTTAGCTTCACCAGAAGATATTCTAGCAAAATCTAGAGGAGAAGTGACTAAGCCAGAGACCATCAACTACAGAACCTACAAACCTGAACGTGATGGCTTATTTTGTGAACGAATTTTTGGGCCTACCAAAGATTTTGAGTGTCATTGTGGAAAATACAAAAGAATCCGTTATAGAGGTATTATTTGTGACCGTTGTGGAGTTGAAGTGACGGAGAAAAAAGTTAGAAGAGAGCGAACAGGACACATTCAGCTTGTCGTTCCAGTAGCTCACATTTGGTATTCCAAGTCAAATCCCAATAAAATTGGCTACTTGTTAGGACTTCCTAGCAAAAAGTTGGACATGATTATTTACTACGAACGATTTGTAGTTATTCAGCCCGGAAAAGCCAAAAATGCCGAAGGAGAACCATTACAGTATATGGATTTTCTAACCGAGGACGAGTACCTAGATTCTTTAGAGCAACTACCGAGCGAAAATCGCTATTTGGACGATGATGATCCCAATAAGTTTATTGCTAAGATGGGTGCAGAAGCTCTCATTGATTTATTGAGTCGATTAGATTTAGATCAATTGTCATATGATTTAAGACACAAAGCCAATACAGAGACCTCTCAGCAGCGAAAAATGGAGGCATTGAAGAGGTTACAAGTCATTGAATCGTTTAGAGATGCTAACTCAAGAATAGAAAACAAGCCAGAATGGATGATCATTAAAGTCATTCCGGTTATACCACCTGAATTAAGACCTTTAGTACCACTAGATGGTGGTCGTTTCGCAACCTCTGATTTAAATGACCTCTACAGAAGAGTCATTATCAGAAACAACCGATTAAAGCGACTTATGGAAATTAAAGCTCCTGAGGTCATTTTAAGAAACGAAAAAAGGATGCTACAGGAATCCGTAGATTCACTATTTGACAACTCTAGAAAATCGAGTGCTGTTAAAACAGAATCCAACAGAGCACTTAAATCCTTATCTGATAGTCTGAAAGGAAAACAAGGAAGATTCCGTCAAAACCTATTAGGTAAAAGGGTTGATTATTCAGCACGTTCCGTTATTGTTGTGGGTCCAGAATTGAAAATGCACGAATGCGGACTTCCCAAAAATATGGCGGCAGAACTTTTTAAACCCTTCATCATCCGCAAAATGATTGACAGAGGGATTGTAAAAACCGTCAAATCGGCTAAGAAAATCATTGACAAAAGAGAACCCGTCGTATGGGATATTTTAGAAAATGTCATGAAAGGGCATCCTGTTTTACTAAACCGTGCTCCAACACTACACCGTCTAGGTATTCAGGCCTTCCAGCCCGTGATGATAGAAGGTAAAGCCATACGACTTCACCCTTTAGTATGTACAGCATTCAACGCCGACTTCGATGGTGACCAAATGGCTGTTCATTTACCACTTGGTGAGGCGGCTGTATTAGAAGCTCAATTATTAATGCTAGCTTCTCACAATATACTAAACCCGGCCAATGGAGCACCTGTTACCGTACCTTCACAGGATATGGTATTGGGCCTTTACTACATGACTAAACCTCTGAAAGGGGGCAAGGGCGAAGGTTTAACATTCTTCTCTCAAGATGAAGTGAAAATCGCTTTCAACGAAGGCATAGTAGATTTACATTCAATCATCAAAGTAAAAGCACATGTTAAAGTTAATGAGCAACTTGAATATAGGCTCATTGAAACAACTGTTGGTCGAGTATTATTTAACGAACACGTTCCCGAATCGGTTGGATTTATTGATAAACTATTGACCAAAAAAGCATTGAGAGATGTGATTGGCGATGTGTTGAGTCATTCAGGAATTGCTAAGACCACACATTTCCTAGACGCTATCAAAGAAATAGGATATCATTTTGCCTTCAAAGGAGGACTATCTTTCAACTTAGGAGATGTCATCATCCCTAACGAAAAGGATACCATGATTACTGACGCTTACAATCAGGTTGATGAAGTTACTTCCAACTACAATATGGGATTCATTACAAACAATGAGCGTTACAATCAAGTTATTGATATTTGGTCCAATACCAATGCTCACCTTACTGAAAAAGTAATGAGTCAATTGAGTTCTGATAAAGAAGGATTTAATTCTGTTTACATGATGTTGGATTCTGGTGCAAGAGGATCGAAAGAGCAAATTAAACAGCTTGGTGGAATGAGAGGCCTGATGGCTAAGCCACAAAAATCGGGTGACAAAAGTGGAGCCGCAATTATCGAAAATCCAATTATTGCTAACTTTAAAGAAGGCCTATCTATCCTAGAGTATTTTATTTCGACTCACGGTGCTAGAAAAGGACTTGCAGATACGGCCTTAAAAACAGCCGATGCAGGTTATTTGACTAGACGTTTGGTAGATGCCTCTCAAGACGTTGTTGTTAAGATTGAAGATTGTGGAACATTAAGAGGACTAGAAATTTCAGCTTACAAGAAAAACGATGAAGTAGTAGAACCACTCAAAGACCGAATTGTTGGACGAGTATCTCTTCACAACGTTTACGATTTTGACGGAAATCTGTTGGTTTCTAGCGATGAAATAATCGATGAAAGAATAGCTCAACAGATAGAGGATAGCAACATCGAATCTGTAGAAGTACGATCCGTTTTAACCTGCGAGGCCAAAAAAGGTGTTTGTGCCAAATGTTATGGTAGAAACCTTTCTACTGGAAAAATGGCAGTATCTGGAGATACCGTAGGTGTTGTTGCGGCACAATCCATTGGTGAACCTGGAACACAGCTTACGTTGAGAACATTCCACCTTGGAGGAACCGCATCTAAAATTGCTTCTGAATCAAGTATCGTTACTAAGTTCGACGGAAAAGTAGAAATTGATGATTTAAAGACCATCAAAACTAAAAACGATGATGGCCAAGATATTCAAATGGTCATTAGTAGAACGTCTGAAGTTAGAATTATTGATGAGAAATTAGGCATTGTTTTATCCTCAACTAACATTCCTTACGGTTCGACGCTGTACATTGAGTCAGGAAAGAAGGTTAAGAAGGGAACAAAAATTTGTGATTGGGATCCATACAACGCCGTTATTATTTCTGAATTTGATGGAACCGTTGCTTTCAATGACATTATTGAAGGCATGTCTTACAGAGTAGAATCCGATGAGCAAACTGGCTTTGAAGAAAAAGTAATGATAGAACGAAAAGACAAGGCATTGAACCCATCTATTTCTATTGTTAACAAAAAAGCCGAATCAACTAGAAATTACAGCATACCTGTTAAGGCCCACCTTTCTGTGGACGATGATCAAAAGATTAAGGCCGGACAAGTGATAGCTAAGATTCCACGACTCGGTTCTTCATTAGGTGATATTACGGGTGGTCTTCCTAGGGTGACTGAGCTTTTTGAAGCACGTGACCCATCCAATCCAGCTATTGTTACCGAAATTGATGGAATTGTATCTTTTGGACCAAAAATCAAAAGAGGAAATAAAGAAGTTATTATTACTTCCAAAACAGGTGAGGTGTCAAAATATCTCATTCCATTATCTAAACATTTGTTGGTACAGGAAAATGATTTTGTGAAATCTGGAATGCCATTATGTGATGGTGCTATTACGCCTTCTGACATCCTTAGAATTAAGGGCCCAACAGCTGTTCAAGAATACATAGTTAACGAAATTCAGGAAGTTTATCGACTGCAAGGAATGAAAATTAACGATAAGCATTTTGAGGTTGTCGTTAGGCAAATGATGCGTAAGATGTCGATTATTGATGCTGGAGATACTAGATTCTTAGATGGACAAGTGGTTACTAAACTCGAGTTTTTAGAAGAAAACGATCGAATTTATGGAATGAAAGTAGTTGAAGACGCTGGTGATTCCAATATATTCAAATTAGGTCAAATTATTTCTGCTAGAAAATTGAGAGAAGAAAACTCACGATTGAGACGTAAGGATTTAAAAATCGTTGAAGTCAGAGATATTGTTCCAGCTACTAGTGAACAAAAAATTCAAGGGATTACTCGAGCCGCTCTTCAAACAAATAGTTGGGTGTCAGCGGCATCGTTCCAAGAAACCACCAAAGTACTGAACGCCGCTGCCATTAGTGGAAAGCGTGATGGTTTAGAGGGCTTGAAAGAAAACGTAATTGTAGGTCATAAAATTCCTGCTGGTACGGGCTTACGTAAATTTGATGACATCATCGTTGGTTCCAACGAGGAGTACAATCAGTTGATGGCTGCCAGTGACGACCAAGTAGCAGATGAAGAAATTAATTAATTAATTTAATCACTATGTCTGAAGAAAAAAAAGGATTAAATATTGAGTTAACCGAAGATATTGCTGAAGGAACGTATAGTAATTTGGTTATTATCAATCATTCGCCCTCTGAGTTTGTCTTAGATTTCATCAAAGTTATGCCAGGTGTGCCCAAGGCCAAGGTCAAATCACGTGTGTTATTGACCCCTCAACATGCCAAACGCTTATTAAAGGCATTGTCTGATAACATTGCTAAGTTTGAGTCCCAACATGGTGACATAAAAAACATGGATGCTCCCACCAATATTCCTTTGACGTTTAGTGGCCCAACTGCTGAGGCCTAAATTTGGATATTGAGTGTTCCTTTTCTAAAAGGTAGTTAGTTCTAAGCTACTTGCCGTCCTAATTGCTTAAGCATTTTGGTATGTTCTACCAAAGCCCTATAAAAGGTATTGTAAGAAGAATAGGGGAGCTTGTATTTCTTACTTTTTTCTTCTACTATTTGTGAGATAGCTTTATAGTGTACATGGCACATGTTTGGAAACAAATGGTGCTCAATTTGAAAGTTTAGCCCACCTACAAACCATGAAAAGAATTTACTTTTGGGAGCATAATTGGTAGTTGTTTCCAATTGGTGAATGGCCCAGTTATTTTCTACAGTTCCATTTTTTACTCTGGGATAATCGCTATTGGGCATAATGTGTGCAGTTTGAAAAATAGTCGAAAGAATCAGCCCAGCAACAAAGTGCATAGACATAAAACATAACAACCAAAAACCCAAGGAAATATCACCTACGAAATAAGGGATGGCAAAGATGTATCCGTAATAAATTACTTTCCAAATTACCATTTCGATCATTAGAGAACGATATTCTTTAGAGGTGATAACATTTTCCTTAAGAAAGTCATTCAATTGTTTGAACTCTTTGTTAGTGGCCCACGAAAAGGTCATTAGACCATAAAAAAACCAAGCGTAAATATGCTGGTATTGGTGAATTTTCTTCCATTTTGCTTGGGGTGAAAATCGCAACAATCCCATGGGACTAACGTCAGGGTCCATATCGTGAATATTAGTATAGGTATGGTGCAGTCTATTGTGTTGAATTTTCCAATTTTCGGCACTTCCGCCTAATAAGTTTAACGAGATGCCAAGAAGTCTATTAATGCCTTTATTTTTGGAATAGGCCCCATGGTTTGCATCATGCATTACGGAAAGTCCTATGCCAGCCGTGCCAACACCCATCAGTACCCACATTAGCCAGTAAACAAAGTTACTATCGATTGAGTTTGAGACAATGACTAAATAAGGAATAAAATAGAGCGAAAACATAAAAATCGTTTTGACCATCATATCGGTATTTCCAAAACGCGTTTTTTTATGATTCTTGAAGTAGTCGTCAACTGATTTTCTCAAATCAATAAGAAAATCTTTAGATTGGGTATTGTCAAATTTGGCTACTTTCATTGGGAAAAACTTTGTTCGTTAAAGATAACCATTAAATACCACAAAATGGGTTAACTTTACATTAAATAAACCCATTTTCTTTCATCCAATCGTCGTTGAAAATTTTGGCCACGTATCTGCTACCGTGGTCGTGCAGTAGCACCACCACTACATCGTCTTTGGTCAATTGATTTTTTAACTGATTGAGTCCGGCTACGGCGCTGCCACAGGAGTAGCCAGCAAAAATACCTTCTTCTCTAGCAAGTCGTCGGGCAAAGATGGCTCCGTCTTTATCGGTCACTTTTTCAAAATAGTCAATAAGATCAAAATCTACATTTTTGGGAATAATGTCTTCGCCAATGCCTTCGGTGATGTAGGAATAGATTTCATCTTCATCGAAGATGCCTGTTTCGTGGTATTTTTTGAATACCGATCCGTAGGAGTCAACGCCCCAAATCTTCACATCAGGATTTTTTTCTTTTAAGTATTTGCCAATACCCGATATGGTACCGCCAGTTCCTACACCCACGATAAAATGAGTGATTTTTCCGTCCGTTTGTTGCCATATTTCAGGACCCGTCGTTTCATAATGTGCCAGTCTGTTGGACAAATTATCGTACTGGTTGGGGTAGAATGAATTTGGAATTTCGTTATTAAGCCGCTGTGCTACCGAATAGTATGACTCAGGATGGTCGGGAGCCACATTGGTTGGACAAACATAAATTTCTGCCCCCATAGCTTTGAGAATATCCATTTTCTCTTTAGACTGCTTGTCTGAGATGGTACATATTAGCCGATATCCTTTTTGAATACACGCCAAGGCCAAGCCCATGCCCGTATTTCCAGACGTTCCTTCAATGACCGTTCCCCCTTCTTTTAGAAGGCCTGCTTTTTCGGCATCTTCAATCATTTTTAAAGCCATTCTATCTTTGGTGGAATGACCTGGATTAAAACTCTCTACCTTGGCCAAAACTAGGGCTTCGGTGTCAATGATTTTATTCAATTTTACTAGCGGTGTGTTTCCAATGGTTTCGATAATGTGGTTGTAGTAGTTCATAGTTTATTTATTCAAAACGAATTGCGTTAATAGGTTTAATTTTACTAATTAGAATAGAAGGAACAATTAAAACTAGCCAACAGATAATCCAAGTACCCGCATTGATTCCCAAACATGCCATCCAGTCAAATTTAATAGGAATAAATGACATATAATATGTTTCTGGGTTTAATTTTATGAGGTTGAATTGGTGCTGTAAAAACGCCAGTAAAAACGCTATTCCGTTGCCTATGATTAAGCCCCTAAAAATTAAGTAAGCCGAATGGTAAAGAAAAATCATTCTAATGGACCAGTTGGAGCTACCCAAGGCCTTTAGGGTACCTATGAGAGCTGTTTTTTCCAATATCAGTATAAACAAAGCTGTTACCATGTTGATAGCACCTACAATAAGCATGAGAATTAATATCACCTGCACATTAATATTTTGTAATTCGAGCCAATCAAATAGTTGAGGGTTGTTGTCGATAACCGTTTCGGCATTCAAATCGAAAGGAAGAACGCTGGCAATAGTGCTTTGCATATCTTCTAGTTGGTCGAAAGAATTTAGCACCACTTCAACACCACCCACTTCATTGTTTTTCCATTGGTTTAATTTTTGAATGTGTTGAATGTCGCCCAGTACCAACACCTCGTCATATTCGGTAACGCCAGTATGGTAAATGCCACTAATATGTAGTGGCCTAACTCGAATAGGATCCTGCATAAAATAGACGTGAACCTTATCGCCTTTGTATAGGTTGAGGCGTTTTGCAATGGTATTGGAAACAACCACCTCTTGAGCCACCTTTTCTGTGCCAAAGGAGGGAATAGACCCTTGGATAAGATGTTGGGATAAAAAGGTCGAATCAAAGTCCGCTCCCACTCCTTTAAACAAGATGCCTTGAATATCCTCTTTTGTTTTGATGATGGCAGCTTTGGTGGCATAGCTTTGATAGTGCCTTATATCGGGAATTTTTTCTAGAGATGATTTTAGGGAATCGCTAAACTCTAGGCGACTAGTTTCAAAGGAATTGCCGTAGTTGAAATGCGTAATTTGAATATGAGAGCTGAAACCTATAACTTTGTCCGTAATGTTACTTTGAAACCCTTTGATAATGAATAAGGATAACAACATAATGCTGACGCTCAAAGCAATGGCAGCAATGGCAATACGAACAATGGGTTTAGAAAAACGATACTCCTTTTTACCAATCAGTCGCCGTGATATGAAAAGAGAAAAATTCATATAGTTAGGATGTCCAAAATTAATCAAATATTCCTTTTACTGTTGTGTTTTTTACAATGGTCCTGTGCCCAGCCCAGTTTACAAACTGGTGCTCAACAAACGGAGCGTTACATCCCACTATTGCAAGGAAAAAATATTGGTTTAGTAGGCAACCAAAGTTCTTTGCTTGGCTCCACCCACCTGGTGGACAGTTTGCTCGGTCTTCAGTTACCACTTGTCAAAGTCTTTAGCCCCGAACATGGTTTTAGAGGCACAGCCGATGCAGGAGCTAAAGTAGAAAATAGCCACGATGAACTAACAGGACTACCCATCATTTCTTTGTACGGAAGCAACAAAAAGCCCACCGCTCAACAACTAGCCGGCTTAGACATCCTCTTGTTTGACATACAAGACGTGGGGGCTCGTTTTTACACTTATATATCCACTTTGCACTACGTCATGGAGGCAGCGGCAGAACAAGGCATCCCTGTGGTGGTGTTAGATCGTCCAAATCCCAATGGCCACTATATCGATGGCCCAGTGTTGGATACGGCCTACAGCTCTTTTGTGGGCATGCACCCTGTACCCATAGTTCATGGCATGACCATAGGCGAATACGCTCAAATGATTAATGGTCAGCGTTGGCTGAAAGGGGGCATTACATGTCATTTAACGGTGATTAGTATGTTGAACTACAACAGGCAAATACCCTATGACTTAGTGGTAAAGCCATCGCCCAATTTGCCCAATGCCCAAGCCGTGAATCTGTACCCCTCTTTATGTCTATTTGCAGGCCCGTCCGTTAGCGTGGGCCGAGGCACCAGCTTACCCTTTCAACACTATGGGGCTCCTTATTTAAAAAGCCAGTATTTTTTCCTGCCTCAAAGTGGGCCAGGAGCAAAGTACCCCAAACACCAAGGCCAAAGGTGTTATGGCAAAAACTTAACGGACCACCCGCCTCTCCAACAGTTAGAACTTTCTTTTCTGATTGAGGCCTACCAACAATGCCCTCAGAAAGATGAATTTTTCAATTCTTTTTTCGACAAACTAGCTGGAAATAGCACACTGCGACAGCACATACAAGAAGGAAAAACAGCACAAGATATCCGCCAAAGCTGGGCCAAAGACCTCAACCAATTCAAGCAAATGAGAAAACGCTATTTGCTATATTAGAATAAATTACTAACTTACAGTCGTTTAGTGCTATGAAAAGACTGTTTTTTACTTTCTTTTCATTTTCTCTAAAGCCAATCCATTGTTTGAAATGAAATATCTAGAACGAAAGCAAAAACTGGAGTACCTTTTGGAAATGATTCAAAAAGGCAGGTGCTGTTCTTTGGTACAGGTTGCCAATACCTTTGGTGTTTGCCCACGTACGGCCAAACGGATGATTGCCGAATTGAGACAAGAAGGTCATCACATCACCTATTCCAAAACAGCAAGAAAGTTTTGTCTGGAAGAAAAAAAATAAGGGGACAAAATTTGTCCCCATAACCATTTAGCTTTGTCCTTTTAATCTGTGGATGAGCTTACGTTCAGCCACAAAAAACTTACAGAATTATGAAAAATTTATCAAAAATTGCCTTGGTAGTATTGTTAGCATCGTTAATGGTGCCGAAATTAATTTATTCTCAAAATAGTTTCTGTTTCACACCTCCATATTCCTTACAAAACAATTTTAATAGTTTTCAACTAAATGATAACTCCTTTAATACTAACTATTGTATTAAAATTTATATTCATGTAATAAGAAAGAGTAATGGAACAGACGGGCAGTCATATCAGTCAGTACAAAATGCCATAAATATTCTAAATTCTGATTTCAATCCTTACAATATTAATTTTGTTTGGGATAATTCAATAGACTACATAGATAATACTAGTTATTTCAATACACCAAGTTCATCTATATTTTCAGTAAACAATCATTCAGACGGTATTGACATATATCTTTATGATGAATCATCACCTGCAGGTGGTTTAGCTAACGGAGTTGGAAACTCTTCAGAACTTTATGTTTCTGGTTTATACTGGGGCGAACCTAACATATCGCTCATAGAAAGTCATGTCATTTCACATGAAATGGGTCATGTTTTATTCTTATGGCATACACATCATGGAACATACAACGAGGGGGGGAATGATAATCCGTGTCCTGAATTAGTTAACGGAAATAATGGAATTGATTGTGGTGACTATGTGTATGATACACCTGCAGATCCTCATTTGCAATTTAATGTGAATTATCCCGAATGTGAATGGAATTCAAGTGGTGTTGACCAAAATGGAGATTCATATCATCCAGATGAGAAAAATATTATGGCATATACAAATGTGAGTTGTATGCAATATTTTACAATGCAACAAGGTCTACGAATGAGAAGTGCTATTTCTAGTTTATCTCATTTACAAAGTACTGTGGTAGAACAATGTTGTATAGGTTTAACTTTAGACTTGTACATGAAAGATAGATATGATGATAATGGAAATGATGCAGGATATAGCTTTACTTGGGACTATGACGAAAGCCCTGATATATGGGTTAGAAATCAAGACGATGGATTAGTCAATCACACTCATCAACAACCCGAATACAATCCTAACAATCCAGTTTATGTGTATGTTAGGGTAGGTAATAAAAGTTGTGTTCCCTCAACTGGTAGTGAAAAAATAGGTTTGTATTGGTCAAAAGCAAGTTCCTGGAGTAGCTGGCCACAAAATTGGGATGGTACAGACCCAGATGTTGGCAACCAAATTGATGCCATAAACATACCTGTTTTACAAGCGGGGGAGTCCACCATTTTGAAATTCATATGGCACATTAATCCCAATACAGGAGTTGGTACGGAATGGGCTAATTGTTTGTTAGCTCGAATAGAAAATTCTGAAACTGACCCAATAACTGTCCATCCCGAATATCTTCCCGACGATGTTTATCAAAATAACAACGTTTCAATGAGAAACTGTATAGTAACCAATTATATTGCTGATATGAATTTAGACCAACTTAGCTTTTACATTGGTAACCCAATATCTGTTGATAAAGAAATTGATGTTCTATTTAGAGTACCAGATCAAACCGATAAGCCGATTACAGATGTTGCTGAAGTAACGGTTCAACTTAACAAGGAAGGGTGGGAAATTCTGAGGGAAGCATTGGAAAATATACCTGGAATTCGCCCTAAAAATGATTATAGCTTCAGTATTTTGGATCAAGAAATAGTGGCGTTAGAAAATATAGATTTTCCAGCAAACACACGAATACCCGTTAAAATTCGGTTTAACTTTTTAACAAAAAAAGTAGACGAACATCATACTTATAGATACCATGTCATCCAAAAACTCTCCAAACCTCACCCCGAACTGGGCGATAGGTGGACTGGTGGAATTCATTTTACCATCAACAAAGGGTTAAGAACACTTTTTGAAGCCGATGCAGGGATTGATAAAGAAATAGACAAAGGAGAAAATGTGATTTTAAGTGCTGAACAAATCAATGAAGCCGCTGTTTATAATTGGTATGACCCACAAGGCAACTTGATATACACAGGAAGAGACCTAAGTATATCGCCGGAAATAAGTAATAAATATAAATTAGAAGTCATTGCTGACACCGATGGGTTTAAGGATTACGATGAGGTAGAAGTGGTTGTAAACAGCTACCATATTATCAGTATCAGTCCAAACCCAAGCTCTGACCATATTACAGTGACTTACAATGCGGAAGGCGCAGGGTCTGCCTATTTAATGATTATTGGAACCACCGATTTTGTTTCATCTAACAACTACCTATTAGATTGTACTCAGATACAAACCAACATAGATATCTCTAGCTATCAAACGGGCATTTATACAGTAGCACTTGTTAAAGACGGATACATAGTAGATGTCAAAACGATAATGAAAAACTAAATTTAAATCAAAAGCAATGAAAACAATTATTTTATTCTTGGGAATTATGTTAACAACATCTTGCACTAAAGATAATCATATACCAAATCCAAATAGCCAATCTGATGAAATTCTAACATCATGGAATTTAACTAAGTATGAGGGTGGCTTTTCCCCAACGTTTAATTATTCTAATGAGATTAAATGGATTTTTAATCTCAATAATACCATTGATGTAATCATAGAAAATGGCACTAATTTAAGCAGTGGACTTCCTATAAACACTTCTGGAAATTATCCATTTACGATGATTGATAGTTTAATTACAATAGAAAATACAACATACTTATATGCTATAAATGACACTATTTTGATTATTGAAGACAGTGTAGGTCTATCGGCTGATGGTAAAAAGCTAACGTTTATAAAAATCCTTGAATGACTTTATATTTGATAAAAAACATAAAAAATACAATTGAAATACTACTAATTTTTTTGAGTTTAAACTCATTTTCTCAAAACGGTTTTGTAGGTGAAAATCACTCTTTTCAAATTGATGGTGACAGCCTTATTTTATTTCTTGAAGCAGAGTTTGCTTTGGGAAGTTTCACTTGCGATTTTTTGGACACTTGCTATATTAGTATAGAAAATGATACTGTTGTTATTGATGCCATTTACGACATAAGTGGATTTTATCCAGCTTTTTGGTGCGTTAGTCGTGATACCTTAGATTATAATGTTACAAATCAAAATTACAACACCATAGTAATTAACAGTAGTGTTATTACAATAGATTCAACGGATAGTTGTGATACATTAGTTGTTTACTCGCAATTGTTTTCAAATGTATCTTCAAAAATTGAAAGAGAGCTTATTGATCATCCATTGACAATGTATCCTAACCCTTCGAATGGACTTTTGCACATAGAGGTGCCCAATGGGGTAGTCATAGAACGCATTGAATGGTATGATGTATTAGGTAAAAAAGTGAAAACGCACAACGGAAACCACACAACATTAAACATAGCCGACATTCCAGAGGGTACCTACTTAATCAAGTTCCATACCAACGAAGGTATAACTACCAAACAACTTGTTATAATGTAGCACTTGTTAAAGACGGATACATAGCAGATGTCAAATCATTAGTCATTCAATAACTTAAATACAAACAGATATGAAGATATTTTTTTATTGCTTAGTTCTAATAACTTCTGTTAGAGTATCGGCTCAAGTTCAATTACCACCAATAAGTGCAGAGTGGCATTATTCGAAAAATGCTAATCCATTTTTAGATTTTTTCACATGGCGGGTAACTCAGGATACGATGATTCAGGGTAAAACTGCAAAATTACTCACAAAGTACAATTCAAATAACAATATAGTGGATACGGATATTTTGCTCTTACAAAATGACAGTGTGTTATACTGGCATAATAATCAATTCCACCTAATGTATGATTTTGCCTCAGCTGTTGGAGATACTGTTATTTTTCGATTTAGGTCAATAGCATTAAGTAGTGCCCCAGTATTTCAAGATACAATTTTAAGTGTATCAGCAATAATTGCTAACAAGCAAGAAATAAACGTAAACGGAATATCGCTTCTATCAGTAGAAACATCATTAATTCCAATTGAAGGATTAGAAGATGAATATATTTGGCCCAGTAACTTTAATTACATCGAGCAAATTGGTCATGATTATTTAGAAATGGGAGTAATTTATTCCATCAATCTTCCAAGTACTGGTCAAGGCAGTCGGTTGAGATGTTATAATAATTTTCAAAATCTAAGTTATCAAACACCCTATTGGATGACTCAAGGAGAAGGTCAATCGTGTGATTTTTCCTCTTCAATTTCAGAAATTAATTTTGATGATAATACTCAGCTTTACCCCAACCCTTCGAATGGACTTTTGCACATAGAGGTGCCCAATGGGGTAGTCATAGAACGCATTGAATGGTATGATGTATTAGGTAAAAAAGTGAAAACGCACAACGGAAACCACACAACATTAAACATAGCCGACATTCCAGAGGGTACCTACTTAATCAAGTTCCATACCAACGAAGGTATAACTACCAAACGACTGATTCGTGAAAAGCTTTATGAAAGATAATACACTAGTGGTGTTGCTTGTTAGGGGCAATGCCAAGCCCACACTCAGCATGAATAATTGAGAAGTTAACTATTAGTCTTCAAACGTTCCACCATTTCAAAAACAGCCGGACATACGGCTGCATTTTTTTGGGTTAGCTTGAGCAATTGGTGTTGTTTGATGCGGTCGGTATGCGGAAACTCTCTACAAGCTTTGGGACGCACATCGTATATGCCACAGCGGTTGTCATCTTCTAAGAAAGCACACGGAACAGACTGTAATACATAGTCGTTGTCTTCGTCCATACGCAGGTATTGCTGGGTAAAGTCGGCAGGCCTCATTTTCAGGTGTTTGGCAATGCGACTAATGTCTTTGTCGGTAAAAAGGGGGCCTGTTGTGCTGCAGCAATTGGCACATTCAAGGCAGTTCGTACAAGCAAAAACCTCCTCGTGAACAGCGTGCATCTTTTGATCTAAGACCTTGGGCTTTACTTTTTTTAACTGTTCAAAAAACCGCTTGTTTTCTTTGGTCTTCTGACGGACTTTTGCTTTGAATTGGTCTAAATCCACCTAGCGAATGGTGCCTGGGTAGAGAGCCAGTGCTTTTTCCAAACATTCCACCGCTTGCGAAAGGGCCTCCTGATTGAGTACATAGGCAATACGCACTTGATTACTTCCTGTATTTGGGGTAGAATAAAAGCCAGCAGCGGGAGCTACCATTAGCGTTTTTCCATTATGGTCAAACTCTTCCAAAAGCCATTGAGCAAATTTATCGGCATCATCAACAGGTAGTTGTGCTATGCAATAAAAAGCGCCTTTGGGTTTGGGGCAAATCACACCTTCTATTTTATTCAGTCCTTCAATGAGCAAATCGCGTCGTTGAACATATTCCTTACTCACTTCTTCAAAATAAGAGGAAGGGGTTTCTAGAGCCGCTTCTCCAGCCACCTGTCCAAAGGTCGGGGGCGACAAACGAGCTTGTGCAAATTTCAAAGCCGTTGCCATAACGTCCTTATTTTTAGAAATAATGCAGCCCACGCGAATACCACACATACTGTAGCGTTTTGAAGTGGAGTCAATAACCACTGCGTGTTGGTCTAAGCCATCTATATTTAGAACCGAATGGTGTTGGTGTCCATCATAACAAAATTCGCGGTAGACCTCATCGGCAAACAAGAACAAATCGTGTTTAATCACAATATCCCTCAAGGTTTCTAATTCTTCTTTGGAGTACAAATAACCCGTTGGATTGCCAGGGTTGCATATAAGAATAGCTTTGGTTTTAGGGGTAATTAGTTGTTCAAACGCTTCAATAGCTGGTAAAGCAAAGCCATTGTCAATAGTCGTGGTAATGGGTTTAACCTTCACACCAGCCGAAATAGAAAACCCATTATAATTAGCATAAAACGGCTCAGGGATAATCACTTCATCGCCATGGTCTAAGCAGGAGTTGAGAGCAAACAATAAGGCCTCCGAACCGCCCGTAGTGACCATCACGTTGTGGTGCTCAATGGCGATGTCTTTTTGTTGGTAATAGTTAGCCAAACCTTTTCGATAGGATTCAAAGCCAGCCGAGTGACTATACTCCACAACCATGTTGTCAAAATTGCGAACAGCGTGTATGGCAACTTCTGGTGACGGTATGTCGGGCTGACCAATATTTAAGTGAAACACCGTTTTGCCGTTTCGTTTGGCTGCTTCGGCATAGGGGACTAGTTTTCGGATGGGCGATTCAGGCATGCTTACGCCCTTGTTGGATAGTTGTGGCATTTCTAATAAAAAAAAACACCCCCAAACAGTGCTAGGGGTGTCTATAAAATGTGAATAAACAATTTAGTTAACTTCTAATACTGAGGATTGTGGCTTAGCAGGAGCTACGGGAGCTTCCACGGGCTTCTTTACTTCCCCTTTAATCGTCAATACCTTTGTCTTTTCTTCGGTATTGGTAGTCAATGTAATGGTTTTGGTGAACTTACCAACACGTTTGGTGTCGTATTTCACACCAATTTTTGCCGATTCACCTGGAGCAATGGGCTCCTTAGGCCAAGTAGGAACAGTACATCCGCAACTTCCTTTAGCATTACTAATAATTAGAGGTGCGTCCCCCGAATTGGTTAAAACAAATTCTCTCTGTCCATCTGCTTTATGATCAATTAAACCATAGTCAATAACAGAAGACTCAAAGTTCATAATTGGTCCGCTTTGAGCATTAGCGTTGTTGTAAAAGAGACCACCAATTACAAAAAGCATTAAAACTATTTTTTTCATTTTTTTGGGTTGTTAAATTGCGATATATCTTATAGAACTACAAATGTAATAAATTATTGTTTTTCATCATTAGAAAAATAGAATCCTTTTTGCTATAAAATAGTATTTTTGAAAACCAAACTTCATGCCTCAATATGGACATAGCAAAAACATTTAATGCCACAGTATGCGAAGAGAAATGGTATGCTCATTGGATGGAAAAGGGCTATTTTTATTCACAGCCCGATGATAGAGAGCCCTTCACTATTGTTATTCCACCACCCAATGTAACGGGCGTACTGCACATGGGCCACATGCTCAATAACACCCTTCAGGATGTCTTAATTCGCAAGGCTCGCATGCAAGGATTCAACACGTGTTGGGTACCTGGCACCGATCACGCCTCCATTGCCACCGAAGCAAAAGTGGTTAAAAAGTTGGCCGATGAAGGCATTAAAAAATCCGACTTAACTCGTCATGATTTTTTGAAACACGCCTGGGAGTGGAAAGAAAACCACGGAGGTTTAATTTTAGAACAATTAAAAAAACTAGGTGCCTCTTGCGATTGGAATAGAACCAAGTTTACTATGGACGAAGCACTTAGCGAATCCGTTATCAAGGTCTTTGTTGATCTTTACAATAAAGGACTTATCTACCGTGGTGTTCGCATGGTTAATTGGGATTCTAAAGCACTTACTGCCGTGTCCGATGAAGAAGTGATTCATAAAGAAGTTAATTCGAAACTATACTACATCAACTATTCAATAGACGGAAGTGATGAGATGCTGACCATAGCTACCACAAGACCTGAGACCATTCTTGGCGATACGGCAATTTGTGTTAACCCTAAGGATGAAAGGTATTCTCATCTAAACGGAAAATTTGCTCTAGTCCCTCTTATCGATCGAAAGATTCCTATTATTTTTGACGAATACGTCGATATGGAGTTTGGAACGGGAGCTCTGAAGGTAACGCCAGCTCACGATATCAACGATTATCAGTTAGGAGATAAACACAACCTAGAAATTATAGACATTCTCAATGATGATGGTACCTTGAATGAATCTGCAAAACTCTATGTAGGACAAGACAGGTTTCAAGTCAGAGAAAATATTGTAACAGACTTAGCCAAAAACAAGTTTTTAGTAAAAACAGAAGACCTAGTTAACAAGGTTGGTTTTTCAGAACGAACAAACACGGTCATTGAACCAAAACTATCCATGCAATGGTTTCTTAAAACCGATGGCTTATCAAAACCGGCTTTGGAAAAAGTAATGGACGATACCATACAATTTCATCCTTCAAAGTTTAAAAACACTTATCGCCATTGGATGGAAAATATAAAAGATTGGTGTATTTCGAGGCAACTTTGGTGGGGCCAGCAAATTCCAGCATACTTTTTCGATGGTAACCAATTTGTGGTGGCTGAAACTAAAGAATTGGCCTTAAAAAAAGCACAATCTATCAATCCAAACATCACGCTATCTGATTTACGACAGGACGAAGACGTTTTAGACACCTGGTTTTCTTCATGGCTATGGCCCATTTCTGTCTTTGACGGAATACGAAAGCCCGACAATGAAGAAATTAACTACTATTATCCAACCAATGATTTAGTAACAGGACCCGACATATTATTCTTTTGGGTAGCTCGAATGATTATGGCGGGCTATGAGTACCAAAATGAAATGCCTTTTAAAAATGTGTACCTGACAGGCATAGTGCGAGATAAGCAGGGCAGAAAAATGTCTAAGTCCTTAGGTAATTCGCCTGATCCGCTTGAGCTTATCGAAAAATATGGAGCAGACGGAGTGCGTGTAGGCATGTTACTTTCATCTGCGGCCGGAAACGATTTACTTTTTGATGAATCGCTTTGTGAACAAGGTCGCAATTTCTCTAACAAAATATGGAATGCCACACGACTTGTTAAAGGGTGGCCGGTTCAAGAAAAGGAACAACCAGCCGCTTCCAAAGTAGCCATACAATGGTTCGAGCATACATTTCACAAAACATTAGAGGCCATCAATCAATCCTTTGAGAAATATAGAATTTCAGAGGCCCTTATGCTGACTTATCGCCTGGTTTGGGACGACTTTTGCTCGTGGTATTTGGAGTCTGTAAAGCCAGACTATCAACAACCAATAGATGCTGAAACCTATCAATCGACCCTGAATTTTTTAGACGATTTACTGAAATTGTTACATCCTTTCATGCCTTTTTTGACCGAAGAAGTATGGCATCTTACACGAGAGAGAAAAGAAGATTTGATGATTTCTTCATGGCCTCAATTCACAACCTACAATCAGTCAATACTAGATGATTTTGAATATGCCAGTGAAATTATCACAGCGATACGTACCATGAGAAAAGAAAAGCAAATAGCTCATAAAGAGAGTTTAAAGTTGGTGGTTAAAGTGAACCATGAAACTACAACTACTATGGATCCTTTAATATCCAGATTAGTCAATCTGTCGGAGCTGACTTATGCTACACAACCTTTGGAGGGTGCATTTTCTTTTCGAGTGAAGTCCAACGAGTTTTTTGTGCCCATAAACGACCACCTCGATGTCGAAGCCGAACTAGAGAAGTTGCAATCCGAATTGTCCTACATACGAGGATTTTTGAAGTCTGTCGAAGGCAAACTGTCTAACCAACGTTTTGTGAACAATGCGCCTGAAAATGTCGTTGCAGTCGAACGAAAAAAACAGTCGGATGCCCTTTCTAAAATTGCCATTTTAGAGTTGCAGATAAAATCCTTATCCTAGTTTATTCAATCACCAGTTTTTTAGTGATTTTTTTATCATCTGCAATAAGAGTCAGTAAATAAACACCTGGTCTGAACGCATCGGTTTCTATTCTAAGCTGATTCATTTCGTTGATTCTCCATGAGCGCAACGTTTTTCCTTGAATATTACTCAACATCAAGACATTGAAGGCTTCATTTTCGTCCCATTCTACCGTGCAGTAATTAGTACTAGGATTAGGGTATATGGCGTTTTCAGTAATAGGGATAGTACAACTATCTAAGCACTCTGTGAGAAGAGTGTAAGTACCAGAACCATCCACTCGCTCTTCACAGGCCTCATTGACGCATTCGTAGGATGGTGAGTTTGACATACAATTGTCAAGACATTCTGATAAAAGCTCGTATGTGCCAGAACCATCTACTCGCTCTTCACAAGCACCATCAATACATTCGTAAGACCATATCGGAAAGACATCATAGATGCTTTCAATAATGGTACTATATACTCCAGTTCCATGGGTTCCCACTACCAATCGGCCATCACTTTCTCTGAAACGAATGTGTTCAACTACTACATTCCCAATGGTGCTAGTACCAATTTGTCGCCATTCGGTATCAACTCCCCTCAATTTGTCAGTAGCGTAAAGCCCAGTACTACCACCTACTAAGTATAAAGTATCACTTCCTAAGACAGCAATTTCGGCTGTTCGCATTGACGGACCATTACCACCGCCCGATAACGTTTCTTCTAAATTGCCTCCGACTCTCTGCCAGTTCTGACCACCATTTTGGGTAAAGAAAAAACTGTAAGTGGAGTAGTTAGATAGAAGTACCAACACTCTATCTGCATTAGTAGGGTCAATTTCTACTGCTGATATGTTTTTATTGTTAAAACCAATTGGTAATGCATTCAGTTGAACAACAGAAGGGTCGCCCTGATGTGCGTCATCAATCCTGTAAACATAATTGTCATTGGTTCCTACGTAAACAACATTAGGAGGGTTGGTAGAAACATCTATGCACGTTATTGGTCGGCTGGTAGTGTCTGAAAATACATCCCAACCAATGTTTGTTCTCAGTTGAGAATTGTTGTAAGGATAATTTCCGGCATCGTTGTTTCTCCAAAGTTGGTATTGGTTATTAAAATAAATGATGTTGTCATCATTGGGGTCCATTACCAAATAGTTGATAAAGTCGTAGGTAGTAGTATCGGCATCGAGTGGATCCATTCTATTGTAGGCCAGTACTTGACCTTGGTCATTTAACTTCATTTTGAATAAGACACCTCGTTGTATTTGCAGATAAAAATCTTCTTGGTTGTCGGCAACAGCGTTATAGCAACCATCGCCGTTGAACGGCATCACCCAACTGTCAGTGTCGTTGTCACTAATGGTCAAGAAGTTTCCATTATCCTGAAAACCGCCAATAATTAAATCACTATTTCCCTTTCCTTGTGTGACAGAATAGAGTTGGGTGGTTTGGTAGCCGTTGTTCAAACTTCTCCAAAGATGAGGTGTAGCCAAGCAGTTGTCTGAAAAGTAAACACCACCATCGTTGGCACTCAGTATTTTATTAGGGTCTGAGGGTAAAAACAAAAGATCGTGTTGATCTGGATGGTGTTTGCTGTATATATCCCAATGGCCATACCCGTGATCAGACCCTTCATAATAACCACCAATTTGTGTGGTATTGTTGTCAGAAGTAAAACCGTCTGTAGAGCGCCATAGATTGGTGCCTCCGATAAATACTACGTTAGGTTCGTCGGGTTTTACTTTTATCAATAAATCGTAACCCCCTTGGGCGTTGAAATTATCGAAAGTAGTAGGTCTGTTGGCAGGAATGTTGGCTGATAGATTGACCCATTGGCCGCACGTGTCAGTACCATCTCCACAAAGGTAGGTGTACTTCCAAAGAGATGTCCAAGTTTCACCCCCGAAAAAAGTATTGGTAAATTGTCCTGAATTGGTAGTCTCTGCCGTTATGAAATATACTTCATCTTCATTGGAAGGATTAATGCCAATGGCGGTTCTCCCATAGGTATTTCCAAAATTTTCAGGCATAATATTTACCCAATCCATACCATTTTCAGAACGCCAAAAACCTTTGTCGTTTCCGTCAGAACTTAAGGTAGCATAAACCACCCCTTGCGAAGTAATTTCCACATTGTTGTAGTAGGCATCGCCACCCGCTCCACCAAGCTCATTATTCCAGTTTTGGCCTGCATCTATTGATCGGTAGATACCTCCGTAGGTTGCCAAATACATTTCGTCTTCATCTAAATTGCTAGCATCAAGAACAATATTCCAAGCAAAATCAAAGACATTGAAGCTACCAGCCGCATTGTTATCGGCGGTCGAAGAAATGGAATCCCAATTTAGTCCTCCATCCACAGACTTATAAATACCATTCCCATCAAAATAGGCGTTGGAACCACTAGCAGAATTTCCCGATAATTCGCCAGTACCATAATACCATATATGTTCTTTTCCGGCTCGTTTGTCTTGAGCAATGCACGTCACATTGTGTAATTGATTGGACTTGGTCATTTTAGTCCAGCTTTGACCAAGATTGGTCGAACGCCAAACACCTCCAGAAACACCGCCGGCAATAAGAATGTTTTCATCTTTAATATCGTAAGCTAAAGCTCTTGTTCTTCCACCAACATTATAGGGTCCTTCCGCAGTCCACTTGAGATTGGAGTTGTTGAGGTCGTTGGGGAGAGATTGAGCAAATTGTAGTTCTTTTCGTCTAATGCTCCTTGGAATGGTTCCGTTTTGGTCAGCCAATCGTTGCTCATTCCATAGTTTTCTGTCTTTGGGCGATTCAGAGGGAACTTTGTATATGGAGTTAAAGTCAATGGTCTTTTCAGGTATGAGATAAACAGCAAGTGCTGCAATGATGAAAAATGAAATAGTAAGGTATAATGGTTTCATTGATTTTACAATTATGAGTATAACTTATGGACTAGACTATCAGCATTTTTTATACAGTCACTGACAGAAACGCCGTTAAAATAGTTCCCTAAAATATAAAAGTTAGAGTTATTAGTTTCAAATTCTTTAATCTCTTTTTCAATTTTGTCGTGATTAAGGTGGTATTGCGGAATTCCTTTTTTATATACCGTATGATTGGTGAAAATGGGATCGGCAGAACATTCTAATAATTCGTTGACTTCTTTCAAAATAAGCGATTTTAACTCCTGACTAGGTAATTGACAAAGATGCGATTGTAAATCTCCTCCGACAATTACGGTAAATAGTTCTTTATCGAGGGAGCAGACATGCGGAAAAATACGGCTATTGAACAAAATACCAAGAAAATGCTTGTTGTCGGATGGCTTGCTCAATACGCCAAATCCCGGCGATTGATTTTTGACGGATGCTTTCTCAAATCCAAAATGGAAAACATCTACAGGAACGTAACGAATGGTATTCAATGAACTTGCTAAATGATGATTTTCAATCAGTGTAGAAAGGGCAAAGGATGGAATAGTTGAAATAATTCGTTGACACTGTATGCTATTGTCAGTGGTCGTTAGTTTGTAGCCATCATCGGTGGAAGAAATTTGCTTCATATCTTGGTTAAGAAGCAAATTTGCTTTATACTTTTTCCCCAAGGTGTCAGTGAGTTGAGAAAGTCCATCAGGAAAGTTAAATATTCGAGGACTATTCTTACTTTTCTGCTTTTTCAATCCTTTAATAACACTGCCATATTGTTGCTCTAAGCTCCAAATTTTATTGAGTGTATGCTTGGTGCTCATTTCTTCAATGTTACCAGCGTAAATTCCTGTAAGGAAGGGTTCAAACAATTGCTTTGCAGCTGCTTTTCCAAAGCGTTTTGAAATAAAAGAAGCTACGGTTGTATCTTGTTTATGCTTGGATGCAAACAAGTCCTTTAGGAGGGTCAGTTTTTGATGCCAGTTCATGATGGGGCTCCACAAAAACTCTTTTGGGGTTTTGGGTAATAGCTGCAGTTTTCCGTCCCGCAATAGATAGCGATTATTCTTAGCGTCATCATTAGAGAAAATGAGAGAATGAGTGAGGTGACAATCATCTATTAATTGTTGTATGGAAGGGTTGTTGATTAACACCGTATTGGGTCCATTTTCAATTAAAAATCCGTTCTTTTTTTGGGAATGAATATATCCTCCGACTCTATTTGTTTTTTCGACCACTAAAAAGTCGTTGTTTTTTTTGGATAAAAAGTGAGCCACGCTGAGACCACTTATTCCAGCTCCAAGAATAACCGTATGTGTTTTTAAAGAGCCCATGTACAAATTTAGCCAATTTAATGCCGATAACATATATATTTGTAATTTGAAGTAACATAAAATGATGCAAGAGCAAAAACCATACAAGCCCAAAAATAATATTCGAATTGTCACAGCAGCTAGTTTGTTCGATGGTCATGATGCCGCTATTAACATTATGCGACGAATCATTCAGTCAACGGGTTGTGAAGTTATACACTTAGGTCATGACCGTTCGGTAGAAGAGGTGGTCAATTGTGCCATACAAGAAGATGTTAATGCCATTGCCATGACCTCTTATCAGGGTGGTCATACGGAATACCTTAAGTATATGTATGATTTATTACAAGAAAGAGATGCTGGTCATATTAAGATTTTTGCTGGTGGTGGTGGCACAATCTTGCCTAAAGAAATTGAAGAACTTCATCAATATGGTATTTGTCGCATCTATCATCCTGACGATGGTCGATCAATGGGACTTCAAGGAATGATTAATGACTTAGTACAAAAATCCGATTTTCCAACTGGAAAAGATGTGTCATCATGTGTCGATGATTTATCCAGTATCCAACATATAGCACGACTTATATCTGCGGCCGAGAATTTTCCTGAGGAGGCCAGTAACGAATTGACAATTTTACATCAGCGTTCCAAACAATCGACCACACCTATATTGGGCATCACAGGAACAGGAGGTGCTGGAAAATC
>CAXDOW010000017.1:0-26488 GCA_963991165.1 uncultured Flavobacteriales bacterium
ACCTCTCTATTCGTCGGCAGCGTCAGATGTGTATAAGAGACAGGTATATGCACAAGGTGAAATTAATAGTGGGCAAGGAAATAATCAATCCATTGGCTCAGTCACCACAGCTAAAGCTATTAAGAAAGCTCGTGAAGACGATAAGGTTAAAGCCATCGTACTCAGAGTAAATTCTCCAGGTGGAAGTGCCTTGGCTTCAGAGACTATTTTACGAGAAATGATTTTGGCTCGAAACACTAAGCCAGTTGTTGTTTCTATGGGAGATGTGGCTGCCTCTGGCGGTTACTACATATCGTGTATGGCAGACACCATTGTTGCCAATCCAACGACTATTACTGGTTCTATTGGTGTCTTTGGAGTTATATTTAACATGCAAAAAATGTTAGAAAATAAGCTAGGAATTACCACTGACCGAGTCCGTACAAATAGCCATGCCGATATTGGAAGTATCACTCGTCCGCTAACAGAACAGGAGAAAGCTATTATTCAATTAAAAGTAGAATCTATCTATGATGTATTCCTAACAAATGTATCCAACGGAAGAAACATGTCTAAATCACAAGTTGACTCCATAGGGCAAGGAAGAGTATGGACAGGCCAAGATGCTAAAGAGTTAGGTCTAGTAGATGAACTAGGAGGATTGGAAAAAGCCATACATATTGCGGCCCAAATGGCCAATTTAGACAATTATAGAGTAGCTAACTTACCTAAATTGAAAAACCCTTTGGAAGAAATTATGGAAGATTTTGGGGAACAGATAAAATACAGCCTACTAAAAAACGAGTTGGGCAAGTCATACCATTACTACAAGAATTTTGAAGACCTTAAATCTACCGAACACTTACAAATGAGAATGCCCATTTATTATACCATACAATAATCATTTTTGGTGAAGACACAAGCTCAATCTCTATTTCTAATTTTAAGTGGTATTTTTATAGCGGCATTGGTCAGCTGTAACCTTATTTTTCAAAAATTTTTTACTTGGTCACCTTTTGGGCTATACACCTTTGAAATATCGGTGGGAATTATTCCCTACCCCATCACGTTTTTAGTTACTGATATTATTTCCGAAATCTATGGCAGAAAAAGAGCTAACAAAGTCGTATTGGCAGGCTTGTTTTCTAGTGTCTTTGTATTAGCCGTGGTAATGGTCGCCAATGCTAGTCAAGCTACAGACTGGTCACCTGTTGACAACGATACTTTTAGTCAAGTTTTTGGATTGACAGGAGTTGCTGTTGGAGCATCTATGATTGCTTATCTTTTAGCCCAATTCATAGACATTCGAGTGTTTCACTTTTGGAAAAAACTGACCAAAGGAAAATATTTATGGTTACGAAATAATGCCTCTACTTTCACCTCCCAATTAATGGACACAGCAACTATTTTAACACTGCTTTGTTTGACCGGAGGAATTGAATGGGATAAATTTTGGATATTATTATTTAATGGATTTTTATTCAAAGTCATAATGGCACTTATAGACACCCCCATATTATACCTCATAGTGGGGTATATTAGAAAGCGATTTAACTTAGAACTAAATCAAGAACTTGAGTTTTAATACTCCATACTAACCACATAGCCCTGATGTTTTCTAACATTGAGCACGAAATGTGTATCAAACATTAAGTACTGCCCTTTGATGCCCGTTAATGTACCTTCAATAACTGACTGCTTATCGAAACTTAAACTTTTTATTTTTTGAGGAAATTCAACAACTGGAAACTCCAAACTAGTCACTTGAGAGTCGTCAACAACATAATGTTGTAGATCCGATGAGAGGTATGAAATCATTTGTTGCTTTAACTCATATAAGTCAATGGAATGATCAATATCATTTTTCAGCATTTTTTGCCAATGTGTTTTATCAGAAATCACCTTTTTTAACGATACCTCTATCATTCCGGCAAGATACCTATTAGGAGTTTCTGCCAAAACAATCGTTTTTACAGCCCCCTGATCTATCCATCGATTTGGAATTTGAGGTTTTCTGGTAATGCCCACTTTCGCTCCTGCCGTCAATGCCAAATAGACAATTTGAGGCGTTAAGTGATACTTACGTTCCCATTCCATATCTCTCCCAATCCCCAAATGAGCTTGGCACTTTTCTGGATGTATGATACACTCTGAAGCTAAGGGTGACGATTGAAAACATGGATAGCACATTCCTTGATTGAACGATTTATAGGTTTTTTTACCACAATCGATACAATAAAGTTCATTTTCAAACGAAAATCGAATTGGATGATTCATTAAATCATTCATCGAAATATTACTATCACCAATTGGCAAGCTGTAAGAAATAGGAGATGTTAACTGAGCATTCATTTTTAGCAATCGGCCTTTCATTTTCATCATAAAGTAGTATTTTTATACTCGTGTTAATGTATTTCTCTAAAATATGATTTTTTCTTTAAAAAACTCACTCATGTCATGGGTCATGCGTAAACGCATCCATCAAATTGACTTATTTCTTAACTATCCTCATGAAGTGCAAAAAGAATTGTTGGAAACATTACTCAATACTGCCAAAAATACGGAATGGGGATTAGCTTATGACTACAAAAAAATCAACTCTTACGAAACGTTTAAAAAAGAAGTTCCTCTTTCAGATTATGAGGCTCTAAGCCCTTACATTGAACGTTTAAGAAAAGGAGAAGAAAATATTCTGTGGCCCACCAAAAGTAAATGGTTTGCAAAATCGTCTGGAACGAGCGGGAGTAGAAGTAAATACATTCCTGTGACCAAAGAATCCTTACACGATTGCCATTTTAAAGCAGGAAAAGATATGCTCTCAATGTATTGCAACAATTTTCCCGAAACACAAGTGTTTAATGGCAAAAGTGTCATTATGGGAGGTAGCCACGAACCATCTTTAAGCATGCAAAAAAAAGATGGCGATTTATCTGCCATCATTGTCGAAAATCTTCCATTTTGGGTCAATATCCAACAAACACCAAGTAAAGACATTCAGTTAATGAACGATTTTGAGAAAAAAATCGATCAGATGGCCACCATTACTTCCAAGGAAGATGTGACAACCATTTCTGGAGTACCTTCATGGGTGCTTGTGTTATTTCATAAAATTTTAGAAAAAACCAATACTCATCACATCAATGAAGTTTGGCCTAACCTAGAACTTTACATCCATGGAGGTGTAAGCTTCACTCCTTATCAATCTCAATTTGACAAACTCCTCCCTTCAGGAGTGAACTATTTGGAAACCTACAACGCCTCAGAGGGCTTCTTTGGGATTCAAGACCAAAAAAATAGTGACGAACTTTTGTTAATGTTAGATTATGGTATGTTCTACGAATTTATCCCAACAGAAAAGTTAGAAAGCCAAAATGCTGTAGCTATTTGGGACGTAGAAATTGGGGTCAATTATGCCTTAGTCATTTCTACCAATGCGGGACTCTGGAGATATCTAATAGGTGATACGATTACATTTACGTCTAAACATCCTTACCGATTTAAAATAACTGGTAGAATCAGTCATTTTATCAATGCGTTTGGAGAAGAATTGATAATGGACAATGCTGAAAAGGCTCTCAAGTACGCTTGCAATAAAAATAGCGCCATTGTGAATGAATACACCGTAGGTCCCAAATTTATGAATGGTCAATCCAAAGGTGCACATGAATGGATTATTGAATTCGAAAATCCACCTCACAATATTGACGAGTTTACAGACGATTTGGATCAAATGCTTGTGGAGTTAAATTCAGATTATGGTGCCAAAAGATATAATGATATGGCTTTATTGAAACCCATTATTCATCTTGTTGAACAAGGGACTTTTTACAAATGGATGAAGTCTAAAAATAAATTAGGTCGTCAATTTAAGGTTCCACGATTAGCCAACCATAGAGATTATTTAGATTCAATTTTAAATTTGATTCAAACTTTGAATTCTTAGAATTTCTTTTAATTTAGTAGAAAAAAAAATCATGCATATCGCAATCGCTGGAAATATTGGCTCAGGAAAAACAACCTTAACCACTTTGTTGGCCAAACACTTTACGTGGCATCCTCAATTTGAAGATGTTGATGACAACCCTTACCTCAATGATTTCTATAAAGACATGCAAAGATGGTCGTTCAATCTGCAAGTCTATTTTTTAAATAGTCGGTTTAATCAAGTTCAAGAAATTCATAAAAGCTCAAAAGATATTATTCAAGATCGAACCATTTATGAAGACGCATATATTTTTGCCCCCAATCTTCACGCTATGGGACTGATGAGCAGTCGAGATTTTGAAAACTACCAACAACTTTTTCATCTTATGAATGACTTTATCCCTGCTCCCGATTTACTGATTTATTTACGTTCGACGGTTCCTAATTTGGTTGACCAAATTCAAAAACGAGGAAGAGATTATGAAAACACCATTCGTATCGACTACCTCTCAAGACTCAATGAAAGGTACGAAGCTTGGATTAGTTCATACACCAAAGGAAAATTACTCATCTTAGACGTAGATCAATTAGACTTTCAAAACAAAGATGATTTTAGTTCCATAGCTCATCGTATCAATTCTGAAGTTAACCAACTAGCTTAAATAAAAAAACCAGCTTTTTAGCTGGTTTTTTTTATTGTTTTTTGTGGGTGAATTAATCAAATAATAATTCTCCAGTAAATTTACCGTTTCTATCAACATCAAACTTAATCCTTGCTGGAATGGTTAGCTTATCAGCCATCAATCGCCCAACAGAAGAATAAAAACCAGATTCTAATCGTTGGATATCATTGGACTCAAATCTAAAGTTTCCAGCATTTAAAACCTCCGATTTAAAAGATTCATTAGCCGGCGTATCGAGCGTATAACTTTTTACAGAAATCCGTTGGTTCGTTTCCGATAATGATAAATCGTAAAAAACTTTTACTTTTCTCTTTTCTTCTTCGTTTCCAATTACAATAAATCCACTATTTGGTTGTTCTTCACTCATTACAAACTCGTTTGAAGAATCCAATTTAGTAGTATTGATAGCATCACTATTCACTAGAGAGGGAGCTATAACCAAGGCAACAACTGACATTAGCTTTAGTAAAATATTTAACGATGGACCCGAAGTATCTTTAAATGGGTCGCCCACTGTATCACCCACTACAGCTGCTTTGTGAGCATCTGTTCCTTTTTTACCTGATTCTTCAATCATCTTTTTAGCGTTATCCCATGCACCTCCTGCATTTGATTGAAAAATAGCCATCAATACACCACAAGTTGTTACCCCTGCTAACAAACCTCCTAACATTTCAGCGCTTCCCAAAAATCCAACCAAAACAGGAACAAGAATAGCTAATAAGCCAGGCAAGACCATTTCTTTAATAGATGCTTGAGTTGATATTTCGACACATTTATCATATTCGGCTACGCCATCGGCAGCATCTAAAATTTTACGATCTTCTTTAGACATTTTAGACATATCAGAGTTGTTTTTTCGCATAACTTCTAAAGCTGATTTTAGAGCTGGAATATCTCTAAATTGTCTTCTCACTTCTTCAATCATTGCCATGGCCGCACGTCCTACGGCATTCATTGAGAGTGCTGAAAAGACAAAAGGCAACATTCCTCCTACAAGCAATCCAGCCATTATTTCAGGTTTAGAAACATCAATTGAAGTGATTTTTGCTGTTTTCATAAATGCCGCAAATAGAGCCAATGCGGTAAGTGCTGCCGATGCAATTGCAAATCCTTTTCCAATAGCGGCAGTAGTGTTCCCAACGGCATCAAGTTTATCGGTTCTTTCACGAACTTGAGGGTCTAACTCAGCCATTTCTGCAATTCCTCCAGCGTTATCAGAAATGGGACCGTAAGCATCAACAGCTAACTGGATTCCCGTATTGGCTAACATCCCGCCCGCCGCAATGGCAATACCGTATAAGCCAGCAAAATTGAAAGAGACTAGTATGGCTGTGGCTATTAAAAGAATTGGAATAGCTGTTGACATCATACCAACGCCCAAACCAGCAATGATGTTGGTTGCTGAACCAGTTTCAGATTGCTTTACAATAGACGACACTGGTTTCGTACCTGTTCCAGTATAGTATTCGGTGACTTTACCAACTAACAAACCTGCTACAAGACCCGCAATGGTAGCCCAAAATACTCCCATTGAATTGTATTGGCGGTCTCCCTCTACCCATGTTTCAGGAAGCATAGCATTGATAATAAGATAAGAAGCGGCAAGCATCAATACGGCCGAAACAATTTCACCGATGTTCAATGCTTTGTGGGGCGAACCTCCGTCTTTAACTTTTACAAAGAATGTACCAATGATTGACATAATGATACCGACCGCCGCTAAAGCTAATGGTAAGTACACGGCTCCTAACCCGTCAAACTGACTTTGAAACTCAGGTAAAGTAGCATAAACTGCTCCTAAGACCATCGTTCCAATGATGGAACCAACATATGATTCAAATAGATCCGCTCCCATTCCTGCAACATCACCCACGTTATCACCAACATTGTCAGCAATAGTAGCTGGGTTTAAAGGATGATCTTCTGGTATTCCTGCTTCTACCTTTCCGACTAAATCAGCTCCTACATCGGCCGCCTTAGTGTAGATTCCTCCTCCTACACGTGCAAACAAAGCAATGGAAGAAGCTCCCAAAGAAAAGCCCGATAAGACATTAAGAACCTCGCCTATATCCCAACCTTGTCCACTATAAATTATAAATAAAGAACTTAAGCCCAAAACACCTAGACCTACTACACCTAATCCCATAACAGCACCCCCAGCAAAAGCCACTTCAAGAGCTGTACCTAAGGACGTTCTTGCCGCATTGGTCGTTCTAACATTGGCTTTGGTAGCAACACGCATACCTATAAATCCAGCTAAAGCAGAACATATAGCACCTACAATAAACGATACTGCTACCATGCCATTTGATCCATCTTCACTATTGCCCTTAAAGAAAAGCAATACCGCCACAGCTAATACAAAGATGGATAGTATTTTATATTCTGCCTTTAAAAATGACATTGCTCCGTCAGCAATATTTTTTGCAATACGAGACATTTTCTCAGTGCCTTCTTCTTGTTTTGAAATCCAGTTATTCTTCCAAAAAACATAGGCCAAAGCTATGACTCCAAAGAAAGGAAGATATTCAACAATCATTTTCATTTTTTTTAATTTTAGTTAACGTTTATCTTATTGGTTTATATACAATACTTCTTTAATCGCTTGAATCAACTTAGTTTTATTAGGAAGAAAGGCCTCGACCAGTGTAGGGGCATAGGCCATTGGGGTATCCAAGCAAGTAATTCGTTTGATAGGGGCATCCAAAAAGTCAAAAGCTTCTTGTTGCACTTTATAGCTAATTTCCGTCGCTATAGATCCTAATGGCCAAGATTCTTCCAAGACGACGAGTCTATTTGTTTTCTTTACAGATTCGATGACTGTGGTATAATCAATAGGTCTTACCGTTCTCAAATCAATGATTTCAACATCAATCCCTTGTTGAGCTAATTCCTCTGCTGCTTTGAACGCTTCTTTGATGATTTTTCCAAATGACACCACGGTAACGTCTTTACCAGCTCTTTTGACATCAGCCACGCCCAAAGGAAGTAAATATTCACCTTCAGGAATTTCACCTTTGTCTCCATACATCTGTTCCGATTCCATGAATATAACTGGATCATTATCTCGAATCGACGATTTTAAAAGCCCTTTAGCGTCATATGGGTTAGAAGGCACTACCACTTTTAACCCTGGACAGTTGGCGTACCAACTCTCTAATGCTTGTGAATGTGTAGCTCCTAATTGTCCAGCAGATGCGGTAGGCCCTCTAAAGACAATAGGTATATTGAACTGGCCACCAGACATTTGTCTCATTTTAGCGGCATTGCTAATAATTTGATCGATAGCAACTAGAGAAAAATTAAATGTCATGAACTCTATAATCGGTCGCAAGCCATTCATGGCAGCCCCTACTCCTATTCCAGAAAAGCCTAGCTCAGAAATGGGTGTGTCTATCACTCTCTTATCGCCAAATTCATCCAACATACCTTTTGACGCTTTGTACGCCCCATTATATTCGGCGACTTCCTCGCCCATTAAGAAGATGCTTTCATCTTTACGCATCTCCTCACTCATGGCCTCACATACTGCTTCACGAAACTGAACTAATCTCATATATTTATGTATATAGGGTGTGCAAAAATAACATTTTTTACCAATTGTCAAAGATAGAACAAGACCATTAAAAATTGTTAATACTTAAGTGCCTTTGGCTTACTAATTACGTTTAAAATCGTTACTTTTGTTAACGAATAACTAACACTCACATTACACATGAATATATTGGTATGTATAAGCCATGTACCGGACACCACTTCAAAAATTAATTTTTCGGACGATTCCACTTCGTTTAATACTGATGGAATTCAATTTATAATCAATCCATATGACGAGTTTGGTTTAACTAAAGCTATCAAGTTAAAAAACAAACATGGTGGCAAAGTAACGGTTATCCATTATGGACCAGTGTCAAGTGAACCGACCTTAAGAAAAGCATTAGCCATCGGAGCAGACGAAGCCATCCGAATTGACGGTCAGCCCGAAGATTCATTTTCAGTTGCCAAAGCGTTAAGCAAAGTGATAGAAGAGCATCGTTTTGATTTGATTATTGCTGGCAGAGAATCGATTGATTATAATGGCGGTGCTGTGCCCGCTATGATTGCCGAACTGTTGGATTTGCCTTTTGTCAATGCTTGTACTGGACTTGATGTTTCTGGATCAGAAGTAAAAATGGAAAGAGAGATTGAAGGTGGTAAAGAATTTGTCAATGCCATATTGCCAGTCATTATTGCTGGACAAAAAGGACTGGTTGAAGAGTCTGATCTTATCATTCCAAACATGAGAGGTATTATGACCGCAAGAACAAAACCACTTTCTGTGGTCGATGACGGCAACCATTTGTCAAAATGCCATTCTGTGTCATTTGAAAAACCGCCAGTAAAACAAGCATGTAAGATGATTGATGCTGGCCAAGAAAAAGAATTAGTAACCCTTCTTCACCAAGAAGCTAAAGTAATTTAATTATGTCTGTAGTAGTCTATGCTGAAAGCTCAAACGGCTCTTTCAAAAAAGGGACTTTCGAGATTTTAACTTTTGCTCATGAAACTGCCAAAAAACTAAATTTAAGGTGTGTTGCCATTACTCTGGGAAACACGCATGACGATATTCAACACCTTTCGAACTATGGTGTTGACAAAGTGGTTAATGTGAATGCCCACTTCGACATTTGTGATAACAAAGGAATAGCTAATGCCTTGTCACAAATCGCTCAGAATGAAAATGCTACTGTTTTTGTTTTATCCAATAGCAATACCGGCAAAACCATTGGACCGAGATTATCCGTAAAATTAGATGCTTCATTTATTAGTAATGTGGTAGACATACCACAACAAGCCAGTCCATTTGTCATAAAGAAGAAATCTTTTTCTGGAAAAGCTTTTGAGATGGCACAAAGCAATTCAGAAAAAGTCATCGTTGCACTCTCCCCTAATGCCTACCGCATTACTGAAAATGCTAACAGCGACTGTGAATTTACCACCTCAGAAATAGAAAAAATAAGTCAAAATGTAACTTCTGCTGGAATTGAAAAAGCACAAGGCAAGTTAAGTTTGGCAGAAGCAGAAACGGTAGTTTCGGCTGGAAGAGGACTAAAGGGGCCTGAAAACTGGCAAATGATTGAAGAACTTGCGGATCTATTGAATGCTGGTACCGCATGTTCCAAACCTGTATCAGATATTGGATGGCGACCTCACAGTGAACATGTTGGACAAACCGGTAAAGCCATTGCACCAAATCTCTACATAGCTATAGGTATTTCAGGAGCTATTCAACATTTAGCTGGCGTTAATTCATCAAAAGTTATGGTGGCTATAAATACCGACCCCGAAGCCCCATTTTTCAAAGCAGCAGATTATGGTATTGTAGGCGATGCCTTTGAGGTTGTTCCTCGTTTAATTGATGAAATCAAGCGATTTAAATCATCGAATTGATGCATTTGATTCAGCTCGATATTGTTGGGCTTTCAAACAGCCAAACCCAGTCCGGGGCTTTTGCCCTCGTTCTGGGTGAAGTTCAGGGGACTCGCAAATTGCCTATTGTCATTGGTAATTTTGAGGCCAAAGCCATCGCCATAGCCCTTGACAACGAATTTAAATCTCAACGACCCATAATTCATGATTTATTCAAATCACTAACCAAAGGGTATCAAATTAACGTTCAAAAAGTGGTTATCAGCTCCATAAGTTCTGGAGGTATTTTTTCATCTATCATCTATTGTTCCAATGAGCAAGGAAAAGAAATAGAGTTAGATTCTAGAACTTCTGACGCGGTTGCTATTGCCCTACGATTCAAAGCGCCCATTTTCACCTATGAACCTATTTTAAAAGAAGCAGGTATCATTCTTGACGATGACATTACCAAACAATCACTTTCCGATAATAAAGACCATCAACCCAAAGCTAAAGGGAGCATGAGGCGCTATTCTAAGGAGGAATTGAACAAGCAATTATCTAAAGCCATTGAGGATGAAGATTATGAGCTAGCTTCAAAACTAAGAGACGAATTAAAAAAACGAGACTAAACCAAACAAGTTGAAACAGATAACCTTATTGTTTATTTTTTTTGTTTCCTTAAGCACGCACTCGCAAGAGTTGGAGAAAAAATGGTTTTTCGAACGAATTTATCATGTCAATGATTCAACTCCTTTGGTTGAGCTAGGCAAGAATGACTTCATGATTTTGAATAATGATAGTACATTTGAATATTCCATAGCATCAAGCAAGCTGAAAGCCAAAGGGACATGGTCATTAGACAACAATACTCTTTATTTCTCATACACTCTTCCATCTGATACCATTCGTCAGTATGACATCCAATGGAGCGAAAATCAACTGATACTTTACGAAAACAACATAAACTACTCCTTTTATTACAAAACAGAAAACTTCCAAAACGGATTTCAATGGTCTCATGTCTTCAGAGGTTTTTTGGCACTGATAGTCTTAGTTTTCATTGCCTTTATTTTCAGTAGAGATAGAAAAAATATTAACTGGAATTTAGTATTGAAGGGCTTATTAATTCAAATAGTTTTTGCAGTAGCCATACTCAAACTGCCCATTGTTCAAAAAGTGTTTGATTGGCTCAGTTCTATTTTTGTGACTGTTTTAAACTTCACTCAAGACGGTTCCATTTTCTTATTTGGTGGACTCATCGAAAACACCAACTCTTTTGGATATATTTTTGCTTTTCAAGTATTACCTACAATTATATTTTTCTCTGCACTGACTAGCGTATTATTCTATTATGGAATTCTACAAAAAGTTGTTTTTTACATCGCTCTTCTCATGAAAAAAACTTTAAACCTCTCTGGTTCAGAAAGTTTAGCAGCCATTGGTAATATCTTTTTAGGTCAAACCGAATCCCCCTTACTGATAAAACCTTACATTGAGAAAATGACCCTTTCTGAACTATTGTGTTTGATGAGTGGTGGTATGGCCACCATAGCAGGAGGGGTATTAGCAGCATACATTGGATTTTTAGGTGGAACCGATCCCGAACAACAACTTTTTTTCGCCAAACATTTATTAGCGGCATCCGTAATGTCTGCTCCAGCCGCCGTGGTCGCAGCTAAAATACTGCTACCAGAAACAAAATCAACCAATCAAGATATGGCTATTTCTGATGAACAAATTGGAAGCAACGTATTGGAAGCTATTAGCATTGGAACAACCCAAGGTATAAAACTAGCTGTTAATGTAGGCGCTATGCTGTTAGTCTTTATTGCCTTTATCTCCATGGTAAATTATTTCTTTGGAGAGTTTATTGGCCAATATACGGGGCTGAATAGCTGGGTTAATCAACTGACAAACGGCACCTATAAGGAACTCAGTCTAGAATTTATTTTAGGTTATACCTTAGCCCCTCTGACATGGATTATGGGCGTATGCCAGCAAGACATGGTATTGGTAGGACAACTATTGGGTCAAAAAACTATTTTGAACGAGTTTGTAGCATACGTTTCTTTAGGGGAATTGAAAAATAGTGGTCAGTTTTTCGAAGAGCGATCCATTATCATTGCCACCTATATTCTGTGTGGATTTGCAAACTTTTCCTCTATAGGAATTCAAATAGGTGGAATAAGTGCCATTGCCCCTTCAAGAACTAAAGATTTATCAAAATTAGGTATGTTAGCATTATTGGCTGGTACATTAGCTTGTTTATTTACGGCCGTAGTAGTAGGAATGATTATTTAAATTATGCAACAATATTTAGATTTAGCAAAAAGAGTGATGAACGAAGGCACTCTAAAAACCGATCGTACAGGAACAGGAACCAAAAGTATTTTTGGCCATCAGATGAAGTTTAATTTATCCCACGGCTTCCCGTGTGTAACCACCAAAAAACTTCATTTACGTTCTATTATTTATGAGTTACTATGGTTTCTAAAAGGCGACACCAACATCAGCTATTTGAAAGAGAACGGCGTGCGCATTTGGGATGAATGGGCTGATGAAAATGGCGATTTAGGACATGTATACGGCTATCAGTGGCGAAGTTGGCCAACACCCAATGGCAAGCATATTGATCAAATCTCAAAAGTCGTTGAGCAACTAAAAAAGAATCCAGATAGTCGTCGCATCATAGTAAGTGCATGGAATGTTTCAGAAATTGAACAAATGGCATTACCACCATGTCACACCATGTTTCAATTTTATGTGGCAGAGGGAAAACTTTCTTGTCAACTCTATCAAAGAAGTGCCGATATATTTTTGGGAGTACCTTTCAACATTGCCTCCTATGCTCTACTGACTATGATGATGGCTCAAGTATGTGATTTAAAACTTGGTGAGTTTGTCCATACCTTTGGTGACGCTCACATCTACACCAATCATTTTGAGCAAATAGAGTTACAATTAAGTAGAAAGCCCCGACCCTTACCAAAGATGAAAATAAATTCAGAAGTGAAAAATATCTTTGATTTTAGCTTTGAAGATTTTGAGCTATTGGATTACGACCCACACCCACACATTAAAGGAAAAGTAGCAATATAATGGCAAAAATTATTGTATTAGGAGCCGGTCTTGTGGGCAGTGTTATGGCCCAAGATTTAGCTCAAAAACATGAGGTAACATCGGTTGATTTAAATGAAAAGGCCTTAAAACCCTTATCACCATTTGGCATTCACACCATACATGCTGATTTATCCCATACTGCAACTATAGAACGATTGATTAAAGACTACGATTTAGTAGTGGGAGCCGTTCCCGGTTTTTTAGGGTATCAAACCTTAGAAACCGTTATTCGATCGCAAAAGAACGTTGTTGACATCTCTTTTTTTCCAGAAAATCCATTTGAGCTAGACGACTTAGCCCAAGAAATGGGAGTTATCGCCGTAATGGATTGCGGGGTAGCTCCAGGCATGGGGAATATTATTTTAGGGCATCACAACCTGCATATGAAAGTGACTGACTACGAATGTTTTGTAGGTGGATTACCAGAGATTAGAGAATGGCCCTATGAGTATAAAGCTGTTTTTTCACCTATCGATGTAATTGAAGAGTACATCCGACCCGCCCGATATGTACAGCACCATCAGTTGATTACCAAAGAAGCACTTTCAGATGCTGAACTTCTTGATTTTGATGGTGTGGGAACATTAGAAAGTTGGAATTCCGATGGTTTGAGAACATTAATAGATACCATGCCACATATCCCAAATATGATTGAAAAAACATTACGTTATCCTGGTTGTGTAGAATACCTTAAAGTACTTCGAGCAAGTGGCTTTTTTTCTTACGAGGAAATAGATGTAAACGGGCAAAAAGTAAAACCCATTGATATCACTGCAAAACTGCTCTTCCCAAAATGGCAGTTAAAGGAAGGAGAAAAAGACTTTACTGTCATGCAAATTAAATTAAGCGGAGAAGAGAATGGTCAAAATGTGAGTTACCAATACAACTTGCTAGACCGTTACCAAAACGACACCATATCCATGGCTAGAACAACTGGCTACACCTGTACCGCTGTAGCACAACTTATCGTTAATGGAACATACCAAAAAATAGGCATTTCTCCACCCGAATACCTGGGTGAACATTATGATTTTATCAACGCATACTTAAAAGAAAGAAACGTAATTTATCAGCAAAAGAAAACGATATGATGGTATCTCTTATTGTCGCTGTTTCAGAAAATAATGTCATAGGAAAAGACAATGACTTGATATGGAATTTGCCCAACGACATGAAATTTTTTAAGCAAAAAACCCAAGGACATGTTGTCATTATGGGACGAAAAAACTACGAATCTATTCCCGAAAAGTTTCGACCACTACCCAATAGGACTAACATCATCATTACTAGGCAAAAGAATTATCACGCTCCAGGTTGTCATATAGTAGATTCCATTGAACAAGCACTTGACCTCGCCCAACAAGTAAAGGACGACGAACCATTTATTATTGGCGGGGGGCAAATTTATCAACTTGCTTTGGAGCAAAATTTAGTCCATAGAATCTATCTTACTAGAGTACATGACCATTTTGAAGGGGATACATTTTTTCCTGAACTGCCCTCCCAGTGGAAAGAAATTCAAAAATCGTGGCATCCAGCCGATGAAAAACACAGCTGTAGCTTTACTTTTATTACTCTTGAAAAAAATATTTCTAAATTTGATTCGTTCTAACTAAAAATTCAAAAACTATGAATACACCCCGTTTTACATTACTAATTTTACTTTCTTTTCTTTTAGTCGTAACCAGCTGTGACAAAGAAAAATTGGAAGATTATAAACTCACCAAAGATTATGGCACGGCAAACTTTGCAATTGATGACACTAAAGATTTGGTGGACATTCAATTTACGACCAATTCATCGTCAAGAGTATCGGCCTCAGCTTGTAACGGTGTCACAGTCACCATTGATAATAACGATACCTTCTCAACTCCAGATACCCTAACTATCGACTTTGGATCGAGCAACATACTATGTTATGGCAAGTTAAGGCGAGGAAAAATTATTGCTATACGGACGGCTCCTTATCTTGAATCTGGAAGTATGACGACTATTACGTTTAAAAATTATTATGTCAACAACCATCTCGTAGAAGGAAGTAAAGTTGTTGAGAATGAAGGCCAAAACGATGATAATAATGTGACTTTTAGCATTTCTAATGACGTTCAAGTTAGCTTATCGAACGGTAATACTGTTAGCTGGACGTCTATCAGAACTAGGACTTGGCTTACGGGAAGTGACACACCACTAGATCTTTCTGATGATAGCTATGAAATTCAAGGGTCTTCGTTTGGAAGTCATTCCAACGGAGGTAGTTTTTCAGTTGAAATTAGCACTCCAATTACTCTCGACTTAAATTGTTGGAGCCAAGGTAGTTGTGCTAGAGTTAGTGGAATAACAACCTTAACCCCACCAAATGGAAATGTAAGAACTATTGATTATGGGAATGGTACTTGTGACTGTAATCGAACCATTACTGTCAATGAAAATAGCTACGAAGTCACTTTTTAAAGGAATGCATTTCTAATGGAATAAAAGAGGGGGGTCAAATGACCTCTTTTTTTATGCTACTTTGAGGGGTTGAAGTGTAGAATTTTCTAACTTTTTTCGAGCGTAATCGAGAGTAATTTTAAGTTGTTTATCACTCTCGGATGATGGACTTTCAAACATGGCATCAATCATGATGGTTTCGCAGATAGATCGAAGACCTCTAGCACCCAGTTTGAAATCAATGGCTTTATCCACAATATAATCCAATACGTCCTCATCAATCGTTAGGGTGACTCCATCCATCTCAAACAATTTTACATACTGTTTTGTAAGTGAGTTTTTAGGCTCAGTGAGTATTTTGCGAAGGGCATTTTTATCCAACGGTTTGAGGAATGTGAGTACTGGTAATCGACCTATTAATTCAGGAATTAAACCAAAACCTTTTAAATCTTGCGGAGCGATATATTGCAGTAAATTTTCCTTGTCGATCTTTTCTTTTTTGTCGGTAGCATAACCTATAGCTTGTGTGCTAAGGCGTTTACCAATGACTCTGTCAATTCCATCAAAAGCACCGCCACAGACAAACAAAATGTTCCGAGTGTCGATGGATACCATTTTTTGCTCTGGGTGCTTTCGTCCGCCTTGAGGCGGCACTTGTACAACGGCTCCTTCCAACAGTTTGAGCATGGCTTGCTGAACGCCTTCACCAGAGACATCGCGCGTAATGGATGGATTGTCTGATTTTCGAGCAATTTTATCTACTTCATCAATAAAGACTATGCCACGCTGCGCGGCTTTCACATCGTAGTCGGCTGCTTGCAACAAGCGAGATAAAATGGATTCCACATCTTCGCCCACATAACCAGCTTCTGTAAGAACTGTCGCGTCGGCAATACAAAATGGAACATTTAATACTTTGGCAATGGTGCGTGCCAGCAAGGTTTTACCAGTACCTGTTTCACCGACCATTATGATGTTTGACTTTTCTATATCGATTTCCTCATCATCAGATGATGGAGGTTGTACTAAGCGTTTGTAGTGGTTGTAAACAGCGACTGATAGCACTTTTTTGGCATCGTCTTGTCCAATAACATAGTGGTCTAAATGGGATTTTATATCCACGGGCTTGAGCAGATTCATTTGAGTCGCTAAGACTTGCTTGTCTTTTCCTTCTTTTTCGGAATGAACTATTCCTACGGCCTGTTCTATACAACTGTCACAAATATGTGCGTTGATACCTGCTATCAAGACGTTAGTATCCTGTTTGTCTCTTCCACAAAAGGAACAATTGATGTTTTTTTCCTCCGTCATAGGGTACAAAAATACGCAAAAAATACCACCTTAAGAAAATGGCACACTCAGCTTTTGAAGTTATAAATTAGGATTTCTTGACTAGGACTTCGTCAATCATGCCATAGTCCTTGGCCTCTTGTGCGGTCATCCAATAGTCTCGGTCGCTATCTTTCCACACCTCATCAAAACTTTTTCCTGAGTGATGGGCAATGATTTCGTATAGTTCGTTTTTTAGCTTTTGGATTTCTCGAGCTGTAATTTCAATATCGGAGGCCTGACCACTAGCACCGCCTAAGGGCTGATGAATCATTACTCGGGAGTGCTTAAGAGCCGTGCGTTTACCACTTTCACCAGCACATAGTAATACTGCCCCCATGGAGGCCGCCATGCCTGTGCAAATGGTTGCCACATCTGGAGAAATGTATTGCATGGTATCATAAATACCTAGTCCTGCATAGACGCTTCCACCAGGTGAGTTCAAGTAGATTTGTATGCCTCGTTCGGAATCGACCGATTCTAAAAACAATAACTGAGCTTGAATAATATTGGCCACATAATCGTTGATGGGCACACCTAAAAAGATAATTCTATCCATCATCAAACGTGAAAACACGTCCATGGAAGCGACGTTCATAGTACGTTCTTCTATGATGGTGGGCGATATGTAGTTACCATAAACAGACTGAAATTGATCCAAGGTTGTACTACTAATTCCACGGTCTTTGGTGGCAAATTTTCTAAACTCTTCGGCTGGGTCAAACATAATTTTAGATATTATTTTTCTGTGGCTAATTTAACAAATTCGTCGTAAGTGACGGATTTGTTTTTAAGCGTGAATTGTTCTTTGTAGAGGGCCATGGTTTTGACATCGTAAAGTTGATTGTAAACTTTCTTCCGTTCCTCTTCGTTGGTTAGTACTTGCTGGGCTATTTCTTCTAGTTTTTTGTCCTCTGGAGCTGGCTGGCCATACTGAGCAAAATTGGAAACAATCATGGATTTGGTATAGTCAATGACTTCTTCATTTTTCACTTCCAGATTGTTTTCTTTGATGATTTTGTTTTCAATGAGTTGCCATTTTAAGCTTTTGGAGTATTGGTCGTATTCGGCTTCAACTTGTTCACTGGTGAGTCCATTTTCATTGGTAGCTACCAACCATTTTTTCAAAAAATCATCGGGTAAGGCCAATTTTGTTTTTTTAATAAGGTGCAGGATGACGTCATTTTTGAGCTTATTATCACTTTCACTAACAAAGGATTTTTCCACTTCTTCTTTGACTTTGGCTCTGAATTCTTCTTCGCTGCCAACGCTATCTTTTCCAAAGACCTTATCGAACAGTTCTTGATTGAGCTCGGCGGGTTCCATTCGGCTAATTTTATTTACTTTGAATGTAAAGTCGGCATCGAGTGTTTCTAGCTCTTCTTTTTTGATGTTGAGCATGTGGTGAGCGTCGTTGGAAAAATCCTTGTTAATGCGTAGCTTAACTTCATCATTTTCGGCTAATCCAATCAGTTTTTTTTGGGCTTTTTTATCTTGAATAATATCCAAGGCCACCGAGGCAGTATGCGAAATACCTCTTTGCAATACTTGTCCTTCGTCGTCTAGTTGAGTAAACTCGCCCATTATCAAATCGGTTTTTTCCGAATGTTCGGGCTGTGTCATTTTACCATAGCGCTTTGCCATATCGCTGACGTAGTGATTGACCATTTTGTCATCGGCCACAATTTGAAGAAAATCAAATTTGGCTTTTTTATCCAAAGCAACGCTAAATTCGGGTGCTAAGCCCATTTCATATTCGAATTTAAAATCCGTATCGTTGTCCCAATCGACTTCGGTGGTAAGTGGCAAGGGATTGCCCAGCACTTCCACTTTTTGCTCTGTGATGTGTTTGTAAATGGCCTCTTGAAGCATCTTGTTGACTTCATCGACCAACACCGACTTGCCAATCATTTTCTTGACTTGACCCATGGGAACTTTCCCTTTTCTGAAGCCCGGAATACTGGCTGTTTTTCGATAGTTGACAATGACATTTTCTACCTTTTCCTGGTAGTCGTCTTGTTTAACCGTTACGATTAATTTGGCGTTTAACGCATCTATTTTTTCTTGTGTAATCTCCATCCTTAAATTCTTGTCATAATTTGGTGGGCAAAAGTAGTCATTTTATAGCTAATTAGTGTCAAAGAGGCAAGGCATTTGTGCTTTTGTCCATTTTGTGTATCTTTGGTAGATAAACAACAATTCCAAAGCATGAAAACTTTCCTTCTTATTTTCTTTCTTACCATATCTTTCAATAGCTACAGTCAAAATAACACGAAAACGTCTGATTGGAACAGCGGATTGTTTAACAAACGCGTTTTACAAACACACTACCACAAAAGCAAGGCCGATTCGCTGAGTAAGCTAGTAAACAACTATGTCGATGGTTTTTACTGCCAAGGAAGCAAGTGCAAGTTCTCACAAATTGACGAAGACTACTACATCAGCGTGAAAATGAATAATGGCCACCTAAAAATTAAATACTACTTCGGCGACTACGACGTACTGAAAATGGACGAACTCATTCCCAAAATTGAACACCTGTTAAATTGAATAAAAATGGAAATTTTTAAAAAACATATAACACGAATAGCCTTGTTGGTAGGCTTAATAATTCCAATACTTACAAATGCTCAGGTAAGACCTGATATTTACAGTTTTACTTCTGCTCAAAGAACAGAATTAGGCAATCAAATTCTTGATTTTGTGGATGTTGAAATTTTAAGGATGCATTGCGATTATACCGAAATTATGGAAGGTATATCTTATAACATCCATGATGATTATAATTTTCTTCCTTTTCATAGAACTTATCTCGAAAAATTGGAGGATTTTTTATTAGAACAAGGTTATCCTCAATATGTTCCGTTACCAAAATGGACGGGTGATACAATTCCACCAATAGAATTTAGTACTGTTGGCCAAAATGGAGATGGAGTTGACCCAGATTGTGGAAATGATGGATGTACTGATTTTACTGGAACATGTGACCCTCCACAGAATTGGACTACTCATACTGTAAATATGCCAAGTTATTTGAAGCTACCAATACAATCAGGGAACAACAACGATTTGTGTGATTGGAATTTAATGCCTAGCAGTTTTTCTTTTCATAATGATAACACAGGTTCTATCTCTCCCAATTATAGCATAAGTAATAGAATTGAGGTAACATGGCATAATCCTGGTCATGGAGGTTTTGGAAATACTGTTATGTTAAATTACCGCTCTCCAGCTGCTGCTATCTTTTGGTTGTGGCATGCTGCTGTAGATGACAAATGGAGAGAATGGGAATGTAATTGTCCTCAATCAACCACCTTGCCTTTTGATATGTACATGAAAGACAATGAATATGTCGTTCAACATTTTAGAGACGGAGGTGAGGAACCAAGTTTTAATTCATCAGATGTTTTTTGGGAAAGCAATGATATATGGGTGCGAAAACAACAAGACGGTTTAACAAATCATGAACACCAAAACCCTGAATATCATTCTGATTCTTCAAACTTCAACTATGTTTATGTACAGGTAAGAAATAGAGGCTGTGTACCTTCATCAGGAACAAACCAACTCAAAGTTTATTGGGCTAAAGCAGGTACAGCACTCTCTTACCCAAATCATTGGAATGGTTCATTGACTACATCAAATGGACAACCAGTAGGTGACATCATTTCAACAATTACTTTACCAGTTATTCAGCCGGGAGATTCTTACATTGCTGAAATTCCATGGCAACCTGTTAACCCTGCTAATTATGTCAATTTGGACGATTCTACAGACCCACTATTTTGGATTAAATCACCTCAACCGCATCATTTTTGTTTGCTAGCAAGAATTGAATCAACTGCGGACCCAATCACTTTTAATGATGGCAATCTAATTGGGGAATATGTTCGTCAAAACAACAATGTAGTTTGGAAAAATCTGTCTGTCGTTGATTTAGACCCAAGCAATATTATTGGTGGTGGCGGATGGAAAGATGACAGGTTATTTGGTGCTACCGTGCTTGTTGGAGATGTCTCAGGTAATGGAGGTACTTTTGATTTGGAGTTTACAAACCCTGATTTTTATAAAGGCAATCCTGTTACAGCCGAAGCAGAAATAAAGGTAACACTAAGCCCTCATGTATGGGACAAATGGCAAGCCGGAGGTTTCCAAAGCGAAAATGTTAAAGTTGTAAAAGAAGAGAGACATCAAATCATTGCTACGGGAAGTCCTGCTAAAATCAAGAATTTGACTTTCGGAGCAAACGAACAAAATTTGGTTCATGTAGGCTTCAATTTTCTTGCTGACAAACTAACAGGTCAAGAAAAATTCAAATATCGTTTTATCCAAAGAGACCATGCCAAAAATCAAATTATTGGTGGAGAAACCTATGACATTAAAATCCCAAGACGTCCAGGATTCTATGCTGATGCTGGTGGAGATAAGAAGATTTCCGAAGGAGAAAGCACGAACTTGAATGCCTATGACATTGGAGAGGCAGCCATTTACAACTGGTACAACCAAGATGGAAACTTAATTTACACTGGAAAGGATTTTACCGTGTCACCTGAGATTACTGAAAAATATAAACTAGAAGTAATTGCAGAATTGGACGGAGTGAAAGACTATGATGAAGTGGAGGTAAAGGTCAAGGAATTTGAAATTCTCTCTATGTCTCCAAACCCTGCTACCAGTCAAGTCAATGTAGAATATAAGGCAAACAATGCTTCTTCAGCTTACTTGATGATTATGATCCCTTATGGTTATTCCTATAACTACATTTTAGATGTTAATCAAAATCAAACATCTATAAATGTGTCGGGTTATCAAACGGGTGTTTATAATGTGATTTTAGTTTGTAACGGACAAGCAGTTGATGCTTCAACACTTGTTGTTCAATAAATTGTTTAACCAATCCCTATTCCGAATAATTCGGAATAGGGGTTTTAATTATAAGAATGATGAAACAGATATTTACAATAATTACGCTAATTATTGGGCTTAACCAAGCAAATGCTCAATGGTATCAGGTGAACACTAATACAACAGAAAATTTGTACGACATTTTTTTTGTGGATAGTTTAGAGGGCTATTGTGTTGGTGGTTCTGACGACTGGGGAACACCACAAAGTACAGGAGTAATACTAAAAACAACGGATGGTGGAGAAAACTGGAATACCATTTTTTCAACAGATAGTTTGACAATTAAAAATATAGCAGTCTTAGATGTATTCGGAAATAAAAAACTATATGCTTTTGGTCTAAAAAATGGTGCTTCATATTTAGTTACCACCGTTCTAACTACTACTTTCCAGAATTGGTCGGTCATCCAATTGTCATATTTGCCCTTCGAAATTAAAAATTATGATAATGCTATTTACTTCTTTGATCAATTAAACGGAGGATTGAGGAAAATGGAAAATGGAGAAATAACCAATAACCTACTAAATACTTATGATATTGTATTATTTGATGTTTCTCAAAAAGGTGTATTGTATTTTAATAACTCTATGGATAGCGTCTTTGTTGATAATCTGAATGGAATTATTACAAATTTGCCACAACACCCAATCAACATTATTGGTTCAAACCAAGTAACAGATGCTTCAATAATGCAAAGTGGAGATACAATAATTTTAAAAGGGACTTATCCTAGCGCTGTTGTACATAGCCTCAATAATGGAATTGATTGGTATTATAGTCATGGAGGAGGAGAAGGCAAAAGTCTTATATTAGAAACAGGACATATAATTTCATTGCATTTAAATTCCAATAAAATTTTAACTACAAATAACTTTGGACAAAACTGGAATGAAGATACCATTAATGGGGTTGTTTTTTTAGATATAGGTTATTCAGAACATAATAACTCCGCATTTGCATTAGGTAAAAACGGAATTATTTATAAAAATTCCTTTCTAACTACAGTAGGCATTAATGAAACAGAGTTAAAAAAAAAGATTAACATTTATCCAAATCCTTCAAATTCTCATATCACTATTGATTACATTCTAACTAATAAAACAAACGGAGAAATGAAAATTTATGACGCTATGGGAAAATTAATCGTCCAACATATACTTGAAAGTCAATCCTCAGGTCAAAATTCAATAACAATAAACATCTCACATTTAGCAAAGGGCTTGTATTTATGTAATTTAAAAATAGGAAATGAAGTGTTTTCCAAACGAATAATCAAAAACTAAAAAAATGAAAAAAACTATTTTATTGTTGGTGGTGTTATTTACTGGACTGTTGGCATTTAAAATGTTATCCCTACTGCTTCTTAAGTTAACAACTATGATGAATTTGATCCCTTACCTCCGCTGAATTATTTTTCATCTGATAGGACTTCAATATCAAACACCCCATTTTAACCCTATTAATAGCAATGAATTTGTTTACACCTACAAACATTATATATTATAATGAATACAATTTACAAACAGGCATAAAAAGGCGATACTAATGACTCTAAAATTCTGATTGCTTTTTTAGAATTTTCTTATATAGATTTGTAAACCCTAGTAGCGGTTTCACCAATGGTAAAGTCTTGCTTAACGAATTGGTTGATAGACATTTCTTTGCACCACGACTCGATGGTATATCCTTTGTTGGCATAATGCTCCATGACCCAATTCATGCGTGCGTCCCATAGCATTTTGTAAATACCTCTTCCTCGAAATTCGGGCGATACAAAAGCATCTTGAAACTTTATGACGTTGTCTTTTTGAAAGGTCAAATTGACCCAGCCAACAGCTTGATCATGCTCAGTCATAGCTACCCAACCAAGAAAGTCTCTGGAATGGGTATGGGCCACAATACGAATACTGGGCTTGGCTTTTTTAATAAGCAACTGCTTCCTTTTCAATTTAGATTTTATCATCATAACTAGCGATACAATAATACGTTAAACATTACTTTCCAAATTTAACCCAGACCTATCTTTTGGTTAATTTATAGGTTGAAATTTGGGGACACGAAAGTAATTTTTTTTCCAAAAATTTAGAAGAAAAAAATACAACCTAATAAAAACTTAATAATTAGTTAAATTTACTAGAGAAAAAAAGATTTTTTTCGAAGCCCTTTTAAGCACCTAAATGTTAACTTTAAGGGCAGGGCTATAGGTAAATCTAAAGCTGTGACTTTATGAAAGTCGCTAATTCCTTGACATATTCTCTTGTGAAGCTGAATTTGATACCGGCAGTTTGGTATATCTCATCGATGGATTTGGTGTATCCTAATTGGAGTGCTTGGTCGTATTGGTCCAGGGCAGTTTGGCCTTTTTCCTTATAACTTCTCCACATGGCAATGGCTCCCAATTGAGCCATTCCATACTCAATGTAGTAAAATGGCACCTCATACAAGTGTAATTGTTTTTGCCATAGGTTTGCAAGGGCTTGCTCCTGCCCATTCCAATCCACTACGGAGCTTCCAAAGTCATTCATAATTGATACCCACTGATCACGGCGTTGCTGAGCCGTATGTGCTGTAGTATAAATCCAGTGCTGGAATTTGTCAACGGCGGCAATCCAAGGGAGTCCTTCAAGAACTTTATGCATTTGTTCGGTTTTAGCCCTGTTTAGCTCGTCTTCCTTTTCATAAAACTCATCCCAAGCATCCATGCTCAGTAGCTCCATAGACATGGAAGCCAACTCGGCAACTTCGGAAGGCAAACTTTTGAAATCACACAACTCCAAATCACGACTTAAAAAAGAATGAATGGCATGGCCTCCTTCATGAACCATAGTTACCAAATCGCGTTGCGAACCAACAGCATTCATATAAATAAATGGTACCCCAATTTCATACAATGGGTAATTGAAACCACCTGGGGCTTTGCCTGTTTTGGATTCCAAATCGAGGTGCTTCATGGCTTTCATGGTACTCAAGCATTGGGCGTAATAGGGTCTTAATCGCTCCAAACATTGAATGGTTTTATCTATCAAATCAGCACCGTTTTCGAACGGTTTTAATGGAGCTTTGCCGTCAGCATCTACTGCCGTATCCCAAGGTTTGTAATGGTCTAGCTGTAATTTTTCTTTTCGCTCTTTGTCGAAAGTATCTACCAATGGCACTATTTCTTCTTGTATGGCCTCGTGAAAATCAAAACAGTCTTGTGGGGTGTAATCAAATCGACCCATGGCAGCAAACATATAATCGCGGTAATTGTCAAAACCTGCATTTTTGGCAATCTCTTGCCGTATGGCTATGAGGGCATCAAACAAGTCATCCAGTGCCTTAATGTCTTCCGAACGGCGATGACTCATTTTTAAGTAAACTTCTTTTCGTTTTTCTCTATCGGTTTCTTTAAGGAATTGATTGGCTTGTTGCATGGTTAGCTCTTGGCCATCGACGGTTACCGTCATTTTGGCCACTATGGCACCATACTCCTGCTGCATACTTTCCATTTTGGTAAACAATGGAATGTTTTCCTCTCTGTATATTTCAATCGACTTTTGGAGTCCTCTAAGGTAGATTCTGTATGTATCACTCTCCAAGTCATTGATGAAATCAGAATGCGCAACTTTCAAGTTCAACTGGTGAGTGAAGGGCGCTACCTTTGGTGAAATTTCAGTAATCCAAAACTGAAAGGCCTCTGCCAATGCTTTGTCGGTTGTATCAATATTCATTTTGATGTAACGCCAAGCCATTTCTTCTTCCAAAACAGATTCTAATTCGCTGCGTTGCTGCATCCAGTGCTTCAACTCTTCAACCGAAGCGATGTCGGCATTCAATAAGGATTGGAAATAGGTTTCGATTTGTGACCACGATTGAACGTGTAAATCTTCATCAATAAACTGTCGTTTTGGACGGCTAAGGATTTCTGCTGTTATCATAATTACTTTTATTAATCGTTTTGGATATTATCTGAAGACACTTCCTCTTCAGAAGCTTGTGGAGGTACTTCTATCAGACCGTTTTCTTGCAAAATATTGTACCATTGTGCTATTTTCTTAATGTCAGAATGATAAACCTGTTCTTCGTCAAACTCAGGAAGTATGTCGCGCATCCAAGAATAAAGATCTTCTTTAGATGCTTTATGACTGAGGCACGGTTGACCATTTTCTCGTTGGACGATAGTGTCAAAAATTTCCGACAATGGCGTGGTATCAGAATAAGTGTAGATACCAATATCTTCCAGCGCACTAATTTGGTGGTGTGCATGTATGGGCAGTCTTTTTTTATCTATTACGTTCTCAACGATGATATTATTTTTGGCTTGACTTACCAGCTTATAGAGTCCTGGCTTTCCTGAAATTGATAAAATACCTTCTAAATTCATTTCTTAAAGATTGGGGTCAAATTTACAAATTTGATTCGATTATGACCCTTTTTTCATCGCCTTAATTCAATGACAATCGCATTAGCAGCAAGAAGGAATTTCAGAAACAAAATGGCTCTTTTTTGAGTTATGATCTACCTGTGAGCAATAATGATCGAAGCCATTGCTAACCAACAAATAAGATACTTGTAATTCAAAATTATAGCGAGCTATTTGCTCAAAAACTTTTGGAGTAATGGCTATGCTTGGGGCTTTGCACTCGACTATCAAATGGGGTTTATGGTGGGAATTATAGCAAAGGATATCGGCACGCTTAGACATGGAGTTGTAGTGCAATGGTGCTTCCACGACCATCCAATTG